>DATGQJ010000612.1:0-3105 GCA_035304265.1 Oceanobacillus sp. | reverse complement strand
CCATTGCCAATAAGAATGCCCACCTGCGAAAGCAGGTTCAAAACGTCGCACACACGGCATGGCGGGAGTTTGAAAACGAACAGCCTCACATTCGATGTGAGGCTGTTTTGTTTATTCGGAGTAATCAGCGCCGAAGACTTGAGTGAGCAAGGTGGGTAGCTGTGAACGGCGCGGCACGAGAACGCTTGCGCCCTGTGGCGTTGTCCACGGGACGATGTAATTGCTGTCAATGACACCTGTGCGTATGTTTTCCTGTGGGATGTCTTTCAGGAAAAGCGCCAACTGGATCATCTGATCGAGGGTGAGATCGGTGTAGAGATTATCTTCCAGTGACGAGAGTAAGGTCGGCGACTGGAGAATAAGCTGAGGCAGCAGGTTGGCGTCAAGGATACGATCACGAAGGGCATACAACACGATCTGCTGACGGCGGGCGCGTTCAAAGTCGTTATCGCCGTGACGGGTGCGGGCGAACTTGAGTGCGGTTGCGCCGTCCATGTGCTGCAAGCCTGCTCGAAGTATCAACGGATCGTAGCCGTAGTTCATGTCGGGATACTGATAGTCCACGATGTCGTAGGGGACATCAATATCAAGTCCACCGAGGATGTCGATCAGTTCGATTACGGCTTGGAAGTCGAGGGCGATGTAGTTGTGGACGTACATGCCGAGGTTGTACTGTACCGTTTGCATCGCCAGTGTTGGACCGAAGTTGGTCTGCTGAAGTTCGCCAAGCACCATCGCGCTGTTGACGCGCTGCGGTACGGAATAACCCGGCACGTCAAAATAGAGGTCGCGCGGAATGCTGAGGATGCCAAGTTCATTGGTGTCCGGGTTCACGCTCACCAGCATCATGGTATCGGTGCGGTATGCCAGCCCGGTTTCGCCGGGGCGACGGTCTAAGCCCATTACCAATACCGTGAAGCGGGATGAACCATTCCACGGCTGCAAGACGATGCTGCGCCCGTCATCGAGCGTAACCGGACGACCAATGGGAAGGTCGCCGGAAAGATTGCTAAAATCGATTCGCGCATCGACAGGTGTCGGCAGCGCACTAACGGCAGTGGGCAGCACGTCAACCCCTTCCTGTGCCGCGCGAATGAGAAGGGTCACGCTCAGGCTCATGATGATGACCACGCTGAACAATGTGACCGCGATCACCACCCATGCCCATTCACCACCACTGTTTCGTCGAGAACGTCGCCTTCGTGCCCGTTGGCGGGCTGCCGATTCACGCGAGAGCGCAGGAGGCGGCGGTGGCGGTGATGTAAAGAGATTGTCCGTATACTGCACTGGTGGTGTGCTGATTCGCGTAGTAGGCTCAGCGCGAGGCAGACCATTCGCGGTAGTCGCAGCGTGGGCGTCATAGCGCGGTTGGCTGGGAACGGTATTCTGGTTGTCCATCATAATCCAATGAGTTCCTTAACCTGAAGTGTAGTATAGGCTTGGTCAGAATATGCGTCAATGGCGCTTGATATACGATACCCCTACGAACGGCGCGGTCAATATGGCGGTGGATGCGGCGATTCTGCACGCGGTTTCTGAAGGGCGAGTGCCGCCCACCTTGCGGTTGTATGGTTGGAATCCGCCGTGCCTGTCTTTAGGATACGGGCAGCGGGTGAGCGACGTGGATTTGGAGCGTTTGGCAGCGCGGGGGTGGGAAATTGTGCGCCGACCTACCGGCGGAAAAGCGATTCTGCATACCGATGAACTCACCTACAGCGTAGCGCTGCCGATTCAGCATCCGTTGGCAGTGGGTGGGGTGATTGAGAGTTACCGTGAAATCAGCAAGGCGTTGGTGGTTGCGCTGCGGCATCTGGGGGTTGATCCAAGTGCCGAGCGAAAGACAGAAACTGAAGCCATGAGTGCCGAGTGCTTTGAGACGCCTTCGCACTATGAGATCACGGTGAATGGAAAAAAGCTGGTCGGCAGCGCACAGGTGAGGCGTAAAGACGGGGTGTTGCAACATGGCACACTACCGCTTTACGGGGACATCACGCGGATTTGTGATGTGCTGCGATATGAAGGTGAGGAAGCGCGAGAAGCAGCAAAAAGCATGGTGCGGGAGCGGGCAACGACGTTGGAGAGCGCTCAGCAAGAGATGGATTTATCCGGGTCATTTGCGACTGCCTCTGAGGAGATGTGGAAGCTGGCGGCGGATGCAGTGGTGCGGGGGTTTCAGGATGCGTTTGGGATTGAGTTTGAAGCGGGAAGTTTGACGGATAATGAGTATGAACATGCCGCGCGATTGAGGGAAGAGATGTTTGGCAATGAAAGCTGGATCATGAGGCGGTAAAGAACATTTGTTAAGCAATATAACTTGACATAAATAAACATTGTCTTTATGCTTGGGTTAAGTTAGTAAATCGTTATAAAGGTTCTGGCTATGACCCAACTACGCCAGCTTCCCCTCTTTTACCCGGCTTCGGAAGAAGAACTGAACCCCCACACGAAGCTGCGTGAAAGCATTTCCCTGTTTCAAGCACATCTTGCAAAAGAAGGAAAGTCCGAGCATACCATTCACGCTTTCACGTCGGATTTGCAACTGCTGGCGGAATGGGGTGGGGATGAGCGAACGTTAGGCAGCTACACCACGACGGACTTGAACCGATTTTTGGAATGGTTGGAACATGGGCGCGGCGTTCCATGCAGTCGTAAGTCGTATGCGCGGCGGGTGACGACCATCAAAGTGTTCTTCAAGTGGCTGCATAAGCTTGCCGCTATCCCGTTTGATCCATCGAACGCGATTTTGCAGCGTTCGGGTCCTGCGCCGCTGGCACAAATCCTCACGCCGGAAGAGACTGAAGCGGTGCTGCAATTCGCTCATCATCTGCGCCGCGCTGAGAAACCGGATGTGCGCCCGTTGTTTTTGTTCCGCCTGATTCTGGAAACCGGAATCAAGAAAAGCGAGGCGATGCGGTTGGTGCCGCGTGACTTTGAGCGTCTATCCCCGCCGGCGGTGCTGGTGCGGCAGAAGGCGAAGGACGTTTACAAAGAGCGGCGAATCGAACTTCAGCAGTCGATGGTGCGGCTGCTGGATGAATATCTGGCGCAGTATCGCCCGCGCGACGTGATCTTCAATTGCACGGCGCGGAATCTGGAATACGTTCT
>DATGQJ010000611.1:0-4685 GCA_035304265.1 Oceanobacillus sp. | reverse complement strand
ATGCTGCGGTTGCGGCGTCGAGAAGTCGTCGTTTCCAGCACTTTTCTCTGGCAGCAAATCCTGCGGGATCGTGAAGCGAATACCCCGTGGCAGCGACTGCGGCGCAATTTACTCCTTTTCCTGCAACTGCTGATTCTCGCTGCTTTAGTGTTGGGATTGGCTCGTCCTTACGTCATCGTGCCTGCGGTGAGCGCGGGACAAATTGCCGTCCTGCTGGATGCTTCTGCCAGTATGAACGCCACCGATTCGCCCGACGGTACACGCTTTGAAGAGGCAAAACGCCGCGCGTTGGAGATCGTCGATACCATGAGCGCAGGCGACACCATGACCGTCATCCGTGTTGCCGATACTGCCGAAGTGCTGACCCCATACACTGGCGATCATGCTGCGCTGCGCTCGGCAATTATGAGTGCGCAGCCAAGCCACGCCAGCGCCGATTGGAACGCGGCGTTTACGCTGGCAGCGGCAGGCGCACTTGGTGCGGAAGATTTCAGCGCCGTTATCATTAGTGACGGTGGAGTCGGTGACGCGGCGCGGTTGCCGGCCATTCCCGGTAATTTGCAGTACGTTCCAATCGGTCAATCGTCCAATAACATCGCAATTTCGGCGCTGGCGACTCGCGCATTGGCAGGTCAAGCGCCACAGCTTTTTGCCCAGTTGACCAATTACGGCGATCAGGATGTCGAGGTAATTTTCGACCTGCGTGTCGATGGCGAATTGTTCACTGCCGAACGCTACACTGTGCCCGCCAATGACAATCTTCCGTTGGTTTCTGGTGCGCTGCCTGAAAACTTTACCACGCTGCAAGCGGGGCTGACTCTGCCTGCTGAATCGAGTGTCGCCGATTACCTTGCCGATGACAACGTTGCGTGGACTGTCTCTGCGGGCAGTGGAGCGCGTCGGGCGCTGCTGGTGAGCGAAGGCAACCGCTTTCTGGAGCAAATTCTTAGCACTCTGCCCGGATTAACCGCTTTTCAGAGCAATCCAAACGTTGGACTTCCGGGTGGTCAGTTTGATCTGTACGTGTTTGACGGGTGGTTGCCAGCAACTTTGCCCGATGGCGATCTACTGATTATCGACCCGCCGGGAAGCACAGCGCTCTTTACCGTTGGTGAAGAACTCACTCAGCCTGAATCGTTGGATGCCACCGATCCCACTGCCAACATTCGGGTACGTACTGCTGATCCCCGCATGGCATTTGTCGATTTCTCGACGGTCAATCTCCGGGCGTTCAAGCTGGTCACTGCACCATGGGCAGAAGCCTTGATTGAAGCGAACGGCGGACCCCTTCTGCTGGCTGGCGAAACCGACGGACGCCAGATCGCCATCCTCACGTTCGATGTGCGCGACTCTGACTTGCCGCTTCAGATTGCATGGGTTACGTTGATGGTGTCACTGGTCGATTGGTTCACGCCGCAGCAAGTGATCGACGTTCCGAATGGGCTGCGGGTTGGCGATTCGCTATCCCTCAACCCGCCGCTGGATGCGACTGGTGTGCGCGTCATCCTGCCGGATGGAACCACAACCGATTTGCCGACAGCAGGTGCGGCGATCTTCACCAACACCCGCACGCCGGGGCTGTACCGTGTCGAAGTGCTGCAAGACGACGACGTGACGCAAACCGCAGCGTTTGCCGTCAACGTTTTTGACGCAGGAGAAAGCAATATCACCCCGCGACAGACGATTACCCTTGGCGGTACCGTCGTTTCTGAGACGGAGGTTGAGGAAATCGGTCAGCGTGAATTCTGGTCGCTGCTGGCGTTGGCAGCGCTGATCATCCTGCTGATTGAGTGGTACGCCTATCATCGTCGCCTGCGTGCGCCAACGGTTTTCAAGCCACTGGTGAGAAGGGCAGGATAGCCAACATGCGCTCTCCGTCAGAATGAGTACAATGCAGATCATGGTAGTATGCAGATGGAGAGACGTTGATGGGCGTCCAGAAAGACAAGTCGTTCCGCGCACAGTATCCCTATGCGCAGGCATTCGATATTGCCCGCGCCGCGCTGATGGGAATGGGTGTGGTGATCCAGCAGGCTGATTCTGCAAACGGAGAAATTGCTGCGCGGACAGGCGCGTCATTGCAGTCTTTTGGCGAGATCATCAGCGTTCAAATGCGCTCTGCTGGAACCGACCAGACCGACGTTTACATTCGCAGCGCGTCTGCCGTGCAGACAACGTTAGTCGACTGGGGCAAAAATCAGCAGAATCTCGACACATTTGAGGCGATGTTTGTCCAGATTGCGGCGGCTTCATCGAATGACGACGAGTTGTTTTCCGACCTCTACTACGATGATGTGGAGGAGGAGCCAACTACGCCGATGTATGGCATTGCCGAAGCCAAACCCCGCGAGCGCCCTGCGGGTGTGCATAAAGTCTTTATCTCTTACCGTCGCGCTGATAGCAACGACATCTGTGGTCGTATTTATGATCGGCTCGTGCGTGACTTTGGTGAGCGCAACATCTTCAAAGATGTGGACAATATCCCCTTTGGTGTGGACTTCGTAGACTACCTCGACAATCAGATCAAGGAATGTACGGTGCTGCTTGTCGTCATTGGTCCCAAGTGGATTGATGCTGTAGATGAGCGAGGGCGCAGGCGATTGGACGACCCCAATGATTTCGTTCGCATTGAGATCGAAGCGGCGCTAAGGCGCAACATTCTGGTTGTGCCGCTGCTGGTGAGTGGCGCGGTGATGCCTTACGCAGAAGACCTACCGGAGAGCTTACAACCGCTCACGCGCCGCAACGGGATTGAGATACGTCCCGATCCCGATTTCCACTACGATATGACCCGGTTGATCAAACGGCTGGGATGATACACAAAGGACTTCTTGCGACTCATGAGCTACTTATTCGTCAGCTATTCACGATGGGATCGGCGCTCGTCGCCTCTTGTTGATCGCCTGCTGCATGATTTACGTGCGGAAGGCGTCAATTTGTGGCTTGCGCCAGACAACGTTCCCGCAGGGCAAGATTGGCAGGATGCCATTCCCGACGCGATTGCCGGAGCGAGTGGGCAGCTTTTTATTTTCAGCAAGCGGCTGGTAAAAGCGCGTGGCATGGCACGAGAACTGGAGCAAGTCCTCGAACTCGATCTTCCTGTGTATCCGGTGCTGCTGGACGAAAAAGGATTGGAATTGCTGCCGCCACCACTCCAACAGCTTCCATACTTCGACGTGAACAGCGACTATGATGAGGCGCTGCGTCAACTTCTGGCGGCGATTCCCGCTTCCGCCAGAGCAAGGCACGCCGTTCCAGAGGTGCGTCCACAGTCGAAGGGCTACGTGTTCATCAGCTATGCCGAAGAGGATACGCCGTTTGTGGCACAACTGCGTGCCTTCTTAAAAGAACGCGGCTACGGCTATTGGGATTACGCGGAAAGCGAGCGCAATTACCACACCCACTTCTTCACCGAACTCGAAGAAGTGATCATGAACGCCACCGCGACGGTGAGCGTGCTCTCGCCGGACTGGAAGAAATCCAAGTGGACGGCGAAAGAGTATATGTTTTCCGAGGAAGTCGGCGTGCCCGTTTTCTTGCTGATGGCACGCCCCATGGGACCAACGCTGGTGACCGCAGGCATCCCGTACATCGATTTCACGCGCGACGAGCAGCAGGGATTCCAGCGTCTTGATCGTGAGCTAGCACGTAAGGGATTGATTTAGGGATTTCAAGTCCCTTCGTGCGGCTGGCGGCGGGGCAGTTCAATTTCGGGCAAGGTGTCATCTACCGAGCGCAGAAAAGCAATTGCATCTTCAAGGGTGGTGAATTCCCGGTGACGGGACTTGGTTAACTGAGTCGTGACGCTGGCAAAAAAGCGATCCAGCATTTTGGGGCTGATGTAAAGCGACCATCCCATCTTCGGTGAAGCAGGCATATCACGGAACACCGACGCGAGATCGTTCAATCCAAGCTGGACTTTCTCAACGTCGGTTGAATCAGTAATCAGATGTACGAAAGGGATTCCCTCTTCGAGCATCGCCATGACCTTTTTATTTCCGGCTTTAACATCGTCAATAGTGGCAATGCCTGACGTGTGAAAGTAGATGATTCGTTTCTCTACCAGCCAGCTTACTTCATATGGCATGATGTCGCCCTTTCTCCATCGATCCTTGCATTATAAGCGGCTTGTTCAGGCAAACATGCGATATTCACGCCAAATTTCACAAATTTCACCCCATATTTACGAAACCCAGTAAGGGACAGGGATGACCTCGACGTTTTATGTCGCTATCCTAGAGCCACAAGATCATAGACTATCATAAATTCGTGAATAGTTGTCCCTGCCATTTGTACTAGAGCGCATCTGGAAATCGAATGTTGGGTCGGTTAGCTGGGCGCACACGTAGGTCCGCCTCTATGGAATTCGTTTGTGGGGCAGACACGCAGGTCTGCCCCGGCGCGTATCCGAGATTTTCCTTCCGCAGGGATTTTCAGACACGATCTAAGTGCTGCATCCGACAAGTTCTTTGGGATGTTCTTGAGGGGCGACCCGGCGGGTCGCTCATTCAAAAAGATTTGCCGGACCCAGCACTAAATGCTTTATCCGGGAAGTAAATTAAGCAACGGCTTTGCGCCAGACATACGGTTTGCGATGGTGATTCCAATAGTCCGTGGCGTCCGCAATCGCCTGGGTGATTTCCTCCGTCGTTTCAAAGCGACGACCTTTCAACGCCAGAGAGCGT
>DATGQJ010000610.1:0-5254 GCA_035304265.1 Oceanobacillus sp. | reverse complement strand
CGGCAGCATCATCATCGCCGGACGGCAGAAATTTCTCCGCGAACTCGAATACAACGCCCAACGCGCTCACCTTGAACTCACTGGAAAACGCGAAATCCTCACCCTGCGCTACCAACCGAGCTTTGTCCCCACCTTTGCAGGTGACGGACAGCTTTCGTTCAATGCGCCCGGTCTCGACCTGCACCGTGATCTTGACCACGAGCAAATCGCCCCGCAGTTCGCCGACAAGCTCAAAGCCGAGCAAAACGAATCGATCCATCGCGGCATGACGCTTTCCGGTCCTCACCGCGACGAATTACGATTGTTCATCAATGATCGTGATGTGGGGTTGTACGGCAGTCGTGGTCAGGCACGAACGTCAGTGATGGCGTTCAAATTGGCGGAACTCGCATGGATGCGGGAAAAAATCGGTGAATGGCCCATCTTGCTGCTCGACGAAATGGTGGCAGAACTCGACGCCGAACGCCGCGCCTACTTGCTTGACCGTATCGACGGTGTGACCCAGACCCTCGCCACCACGACTGAACTCGACATTTTCACTGAATCCTTCCTCAATCGCGCGACGGTCTGGCACGTCACCGACGGTCAAATTGACACCGGCAAGGCGAAGCAAAACGGCAAACTGTAATCCATCAAATTATCAGAAAAACGCGAGGAATGTCACTGAGCCGACAGGCTCAGGGCAACCATCACCGCTGTCAACAGCGCACCGAGGATGCCCCCGGCGATCACCTGTGCCAGCGTATGACGGCGCAGTTTGATTCGTGCCGCGCCAACGACAGGAATCAGAGGGCTTAACAGCAGCGCCGTACCGGGTCCGTAGAGCGCCCCTGCCACCACCACCGCGCCTGTGATGGTCATCGAATGCAGGCTGATCTGCCACGTCATAGTAATCAGCAGCACCACGACAAGTTGGATCATGCTGAACAGCGTGAACAGCGGCAGAAGTGCTGGCGCTTCCATCCACTGAAACAGCAGCCACGCCACTACCGTACAGATCACCGATACCACGAATGGGCGAATCCGCTGCTCGCGCACTCGCACGTGAATATCGGTGATGTGCCCGCGCCAGACCATGTAACCGATGTACAGCGCTGGCAGGATGCATACAATCACGCTGTAGGTCAGCGCCCAGACCACCGCCCGTTCCTGTGAATCGGCGCTGTAAAAAGCAATAGGGAATGCCATCAGCCCCCAGATCACAGGCGGGCTGAGAATGTCAGAAATCAGGCGTGCCCATGAAATCCGCCGGTAATTCAAGCTATTTCCCTTTATAGAACCAGCGTAGCTAGTTTAACACAGGGAAGTTTTAATCTGAATTAAAGGTTGTTGAAAGAGGTCGCCACACCGGGGACGATTCAACCTCAGGGGTGTTGGTCAGTTGCCGTATCGCCTCATTCGTCATCGTGACCAGATACAGGTCGGTTCGTAACCGGTTGTTGGCGACGAAAACAAAGTGCTCGCCATTCGGCGACCAAACCGGAGCCTGTGTATAGCCGCGCCCAATGGTTGCTATCCCACGTGGATTCTGGCGGTGACTGTCGGCAAGAAAGATACGCCAGTTACGCCCTTCAACGCGCACCAGTAGGATTTGAGTTCGATCCGGCGAAGGCACAGCGGTTGCAGCGCCAAGCTCGATGCCGAGATCGAGCAGAACCCCCGTCACCGGAACGGTATCACTGGTAAGCTGTTCAAAATTGCTGCCATCAAAGTTGATGCCATAAAGTTCCTGCGTGCTGCCACGCCCGAAAAAGACCAATCGCTGCCCGTCCCGTGACCAACGCGGCGAGTCGTAAGCGCCTGTACCACTGGTCAAACGCCGCAGGTTTTTGCCCGCCGCATCCATCACGAACACGTTCAACCCACCATCACGATCCGACGTGAAGGCGATCCATTGTCCATCCGGCGACCACGACGGCGATCCATCGTAAGCGTGATGGCGAGTCAGGTTGATTGAAAAGCCCCGCTCAATATCCATCAGGTAGAGATCGGGGTTGATCTCGCTGTAAGCCATATACAGGATTTCGCTGCTGTGTGGCATTTGCTTGCCAGCCGCCATTGCCGCGCCGATGCTCACCGAGCACAGCACCATAATCAGCGGCGTTAAATAAGCCAAACAGCGTGACAGCAGCATCACCTTACCTCGTTCGCCATGCTTAATATCTAATCGGAAGGTCGTCAGGGTCGCCACGCCGGATCGGTGTTACGCCCCCTGTCAAACGTGAGGCGGCGCACGTCACTGCCATCAGCGTTCATGACGTAGATATTGACATCTCCCCCATCTCGATTCGACGTGAAGGCGATCCATTGTCCATCCGGCGACCACGTAGGACGTTCGTCCAATGCCGCGTTGTCGGTCAAGGCTCGCATCTCGCCCGTTTCAGGATTGAGCAAAGAAAGCTCGAAATCATCCTCACCACGCGCCGAAACCAGCAGCAGTTTCGAGCCATCCGGCGACCAATGGAGCGATAAATCGTAACCAGATTCATCGGTCAGTTGGCGAGATGAACTTGTCTCATCCGGGTTCACCACGTAAACATGGTAGCCAAACCCGGCATCGGACATAAAGGCAATCCATTCCCCATCCGGTGACCAGACTGGCACTAAATCCCGCGCCCGTTCATCAGGCAAACGGCGGACAACTTCGCCGCTGGCAAAATCGAGGATGCTTAACCCTACGTAACCATCGGAACCAAATTCCGAGAAGGCGAGTCGAGCACTATCCGGCGACCAACTGTACGCACGCCGCACTTCCTGCGTAATGAGGTTAAGCGGGTGTACTTCGCCAGTCAGGGTGTTCAGCACAGACAGGTTGCCGCCTACCGTACCAGCCGAATTGAAAACGATCCATCGACCATCCGGCGACCAGACCGGGCTGTTATCGAAGAATCCAAAAGGCGGAAAACACCGAATCTGCCGCGCAATTTCCAGCACGCATAATTGGTGCAATCCCTGTTCGTCACGCTCGAAAGCCAATCGCATCCCATCGGGCGACCACGTAGGACGCATCTCGCTCTGCGTTGGGGTTCGCGTGAGATTCACGCGATAGGTTCGCGCTACATCGAGGACATACAGATCGGGAATGCCGTCCGTGTCATTGGTATAGGCGATGATTCCGCCGCCCGGAAGCAGTCGCGGAAAGCCGACTGTGAGACAGACAAGCAAAAGGCATAGCGCCGCCAGTATGCTGCAGCGGGTTAGAAACCACCGCCGACCATGCGCCACGTTCCCCCGCCCATAAAGGTTGGATCATCGAACAGGAAATAAGTTTGCCCGTATCCCGGCAGGAAGATGGCGCGTCCCCGCGCAAATAGCTGTACCGATGCCGTGTCGCCCTGTTCCTGCTGAAGCGCCCAACCGAGCATAGCGCGAACATCGGCGTTATTGCGCCAGACTTTGCCAAATCCCCGCACAGGCTCAATCAGTCCCGGCGGCGGTGCTTCCCCGCCGCTTTCCGGGTCAACGCCGGAGACGAAGGTATCGTCAAAGCGGCGGAAACGCGCATCGTTGCTGATAACGTAAATGCTGCCCGGTGAACCTTGCAGATAAATCATGAATCCGCGCTCGAAGGGCTGCCACGCGGCTTGAGTCAGCGTTGGAATAGGTGGAGCGCCCACCGGACAACCCAGCAGCGGTTGAAGCGTTGGATCGCTGGCGAACATATTGTTCAGGTTGCCGGGAGGCGGATACGCGCAGGCTGCCGCATCCGGCGGTGGGGGCAGCGTCACCAGAGCCATCGTGCCAGCCGGTACTGCGGTAGGCGGCACGCCGATGCCGGGCGTTGCATTATCGGGTGTTAACGCGCGAATCTGTGCCAGTGCCGTGAGCGTTCCTGTGCCATAGCGGATTTCGGGCGGCAGCACGGTGACGCTTGCCGCCAGAAGCGCCAGATCGCCGAGCATCGGCAAATCGGGCGTATCTGTTGGCGTCAGTGTAAAGGTCGGCGTGATGGTATCGGTGATGGTCAAACTCGGCGTAAAGGTCATCGTCGCGGTGTATGTCGCCGTCTCGGTATAGGTGCTGGATGGGCTGACCGTGAAGGTTGCAGTTGGAGGAGGCGTCGGCGTTTCTGTAGGGATCGGCGTTTCGGTTGGAGTCAGCGTTTCCGTTGGAGTCGGGGTTTCGGTTGCAGACGGCAGCACCGCCAGCGTCGGCACGACCACAATGGGCGTTGGGGTGCTGCACGCGGCGAGTAGAAACAGGAGGCAGAGAATTTTCAGTCGCATAATTTGCGATTATAGCCTAATGCAGCGGCAGGGCGGAATAGCAGTATAATCTCAGGTACAGATGTACCAATGTTTCAGCTTTGTTATCCCGCGCATCGCGACGCATAGTTCAGACGACTAACATCGCAGCCACCATACTTCGGAGTCACGTTATGAGCGAACAACACTTCTCGACCATCCCGCAGCGAAACGCTCAACTGGATGAAATTCTGAGGCAGCACCAGAGCGAAACTCTGGTACGCTTCGTCCACATCAGCGATACGCACATCAGCGCCGACCCACAATACACCCACGCTGAGGCGGATTATCCTGCAATGGCGGGAGCAAAGGAACTGGTACGCCAGATCAACGCCTTGCCTTTCCAACCCGATTTCGTCCTGCATACGGGCGACGTTGCCTACGATCCTGATCCGGCGGCATATGAGGCTGCAAAAGCCATTTTGCAAGAGATTAAATACCCTACTTATTATCTGGTCGGCAATCACGACAACCGCGAACTACTGCAAAAAATCATGTTAGGGCGCACCGAAATAGCGAACCCTTTTGATTATGAATTCGAGATCAACGGCGTACAGATTGTGTGTATCGACAGCAACGGTCCAGCGAAATTCGCAGGCGGCTCACTGTCGGTGGCGCAGTTAGAATGGTTAGAAAATATCTGTAAATCCTACGACAGTCGCCCGCTGGTCGTCGCGGTGCATCACAATGCCCTGCCCATCGGCGCACCGTTCTGGGACGAATTCATGCGCATGAGCAACGGCGAGGATTTTCACCGCGTCTTACTTCCGGCACAGAAGCGGCTACGCGGCGTCTTCTTCGGGCACGTGCATCAGGCGACAGAAACCTATCGAGACGGCATTTTATACAGCAGCGTACTCAGTAGCTGGTATCAACTCCACTGCTGGCCCGGTCAATCGGGCATCATCGAAGATCGCGAAGCAGACCCCGGCTTCGACGTGGTGACCATCACGCGAACGCAGACCTTCATTCGCCGCCATCGCTTCCGCGTGAATACCAATGAGCAAGCG
>DATGQJ010000609.1:0-4382 GCA_035304265.1 Oceanobacillus sp. | reverse complement strand
CTGGAATTGATTCGCTTTAGCCAGCAGATCGACACCCTGAGTACCGATGTGACGGTTGCAGGAGTCGAGGTTGGTGGGTTATCGGGACCGGAAGCGGTGAGCCGCTGGGAGCAGGTTTACGCCCAACCCGTCACGCTCTGGTACGACAACAGCCCCATTTTGCTCGATCCGGCAGCCGTTGGATTCCGCACGAATCAACAGTCGATGCTTGCGGCGGCACGTGCCGCCAGTGAAGCCGAATCGTCGTTCTGGTCGCGTTTTTTCAACTATCTGTTAGGACAAAATACGCAGCGGGTGGTGAGTGTCGAGTTATCGGCAGACTATCAAGAAAACCTGCTGGAACAATTCTTGCGTGACATCGCCGCCCGTTATGACCGCACCCCCGGCGAATCGAGCTTCGATCTGCAAACGCTGACGATCCGCCCCGGTGGAGAGGGATTAACGCTCGACGTTGAAGCAGCAATCCCGATGGTAGAAGCCGCCCTGCTCGATCCGGTTAATCGTCAGGTGGTGCTGCCCGTCGCCGGAACCAGTGCGGCGCGTCCCAGCCTCAACGGACTGCGCGACTTGATCATCGCCTACCTTGATTCGCAAGGTTTCATCCACGATGGGCAGTCCACCGTCGCCTCGGTATTCATCCTCGACCTGCAAACGGGCGCGGAAGTCAATATCCTCGGCGATGTGGCGGTTTCCGCAGCCAGCACCATCAAAGTCCCCATTCTCGCCAACTACTTCCGAACGATCAGTTTCGCGCCAAGCGATGATGAAGCCTTCTTGATGGCAGAGTCTTTGCTATGCAGCAACAATGCCTCGTCGAATTACCTGCTGGAACTTTCGGCAAACCGCGACATCTTCGCGGGCTTGGGCAACGTCAATAACATGCTGCAACATCTGGGCATCCGCAACACCTACATCACCGCCCCGTTCGATCTCGGTGACGGTGTGGTACTGGGGTCGATTCCTGCGCCGACAACATCCCCCAACCCGAACTTCAACACGGGCGCTGACCCGTTCAACCAGACCACTGCCGAAGACCTCGGCACGTTGTTCAGCATGATCTACGACTGCGCCTACTACGGCTCAGGGCTGATGGCAGCATATCCAAACGGTGAATTCACGCAGCAGGAATGCCGCCAGATGCTCAATCTCACAACCGCGAACGATCTAGAGCGACTGCTTCAGGGCGGCATTCCGCAGGACGCGATCATCGCGCACAAAAACGGCTGGCTGCAAAACGTACACGGCGACGCGGGAATCGTCTTCCCGCCCAACGGTCACAACTACGTCATCGCCGTGTTCGTGTGGCAAGATGGTGAATTTTTCACTTTTGAGCGTGCTTGGCCCCTGATCGAAGGCGTGAGCCGCGCGGCATGGAACTACTTCGTCCCCGAACAACCGTTGATTGCTCCCCGTACCGATTTACCGGAGCAGGCGCAGGCGTGTGAAGTGTTCAGACCGCCGTATGGTGAGGTCAATCTCGACAACATCAATGCATGGCGCGGTGGTGGCGCGGGAATTCCGTAAAGTTCATCGGGGGCGGGTGAAGTGAGCAATCGCCTGCCCCTGCGTCTCCGCAATCGGAAACACCAGATCAAGACCGATAATCTGAAGCATTTCGAGGATGCGCGGTTTTACACCGACCAGCACCAGATTGCCTTTGCTCTCGCGGGCGCGTTGCCATGCCCCCACCAGAATGCGCAGCCCATCGCTGGAAATGTAATCAACCTGCGCCAGATCGAGGATCAGGCGTTTGTGCCCTAGCGAAAACTGCTCATTCAACGCACGTCCAACCGCGCGAGACTGCCCTGCATCAATTTCACCATACAATGTCATCAGCCAGATTTTGCTGTTCAGCGCCTCAACACGAATGGAAATAGCGGGTACGGACATGAGCGTCACAATCTCTTCATCATCAACAGCCGGTTGCGGCTGTTCTGCCGATCATAAACCACGTCGTCCATCAATTTCTTGATCAGAAAAACGCCCCACCCGCCGGGTTCGCGTTCATTCATCGAAGCAGCAGGATTGGGGTCAGGCACCGCCAGTGGATCGAACGCGGGACTATCGTCTAATACAGTGATGACAAATCCATTGTCATCCTTACGGCACGAAATATCAATCACCTGATTCGTACCTTCACCACGATAGCCATGTTCAACGATGTTGGTACATGCTTCGTCAACCGCGAGGGCACAGTGATGAGCCGCTTGCTCACTTAGACCAGCATCCAGCGCTGCCTGATGAACGAAGTGTCGTGCCTGTACGATGGCTTCCAGCGATCCCTTGATTTGCAAGTGACGCTCGTCCATCACCAATCGCCCTTAGTAGCTACGGGCAGCTTCCAGTGGGGTTGCGAACGTCTGGAACACAGTATCCAGTCCCGCAAGTTCGAGAATTTCCTGCACGCGCGGTGACGGCTGAACGAGGCGCACATCGCCATCGAGCCGTTTCACTTTTTTGTATGCGGATACCAGTTCGCGCAGTCCGGCGCTGCTCATGTAGTCCACGCGAGACAGATCGAGCACCAGATTGACGTTGCCGTTGTCTATCTCGTGGTTTAAGGCGTCACCCATCAGATTGGCATTACTGCTATCCACTCTGCCGATGAGTTCCACCAGTGTGATACTTTCCAGCCGCGAGATTTGAAAGTCGATCATGTCTAGCTCCTGATTCCAGCCGACATTATAACGGATGTACAATAGCGCTTACCAGTTGACGATTTCCGTGCCCAATCAGTTCCGGTACAATTGAATCAATGAGTAATGTGGAGGACGTGTCACACAGATTATGGACTTTGGAATTGCGATACTGCTGACGATCTTCATCGGCTTCATGCTCTTCATCGTGCAGCGTTCGGAACCGAAACGGAGACTGCTTGTTGCGGTTGGGATGCTTCTCGGTGGAGAACTTATCCGGCGATATGTGTGGTATCGCGAACTGCACTCCGAGGCGTGGTTTGCGCTCATCGCGGCGCTCGTCCTCAACTTCCTGTTTTGGCTGCTGATTGGTCGCTACAACCCGGTAGGCAGCAGTGACCGGATTCAGGTCATGGGCATGGATGATTGAGGTCGATACGTGGACAACTTTCACCTGTAATGCAGGTGAAAGTTGGAAAGATGCAAGCCAACTTCAAACCTATACGTTTCAACGAAAAAGCAGCGCCGGAATTCCACCTGACGCTGCTTTTTTTCGATTTTCTGTAACAGCTACCCGATCACCGTCAACGGGATCACATCGGCATTTTGCAGCAATACCACGCTGATCCGCGCGGCGACAGTCTGAGCCAGCTTGTCGAACGCCTGTCCAGCGGGTGACTCCGGCGCGGTAACAACGATGGGGCGCCCGTAGTCCCCGCCTTTGCGTACTTCGGCATCAAGCGGCACGCGCCCTAAGAACGCCAGATTGCGCTCCTGTGCCAGTTTTTCGCCGCCGCCTTCACCGAAGAAATCGCCCGCCATGTTTTCGACCACGCCGAGCACAGGGACGTTCAGGGTTTCAAACATGGCGACGCTGCGCAGCGCGTCCGATACCGCTACATCCTGAAGCTGGGTGACAATGATCGCGCCCGTCAGCGGGAACGACTGCGCCAGTGAAAGCGGCGCATCACCCGTTCCCGGCGGCAGGTCAACGATCATGTAATCAAGTTCGCCCCATTTCACGTCGGTGAAGAACTGGCGAATCGCGCTGTGCAGCATCGGTCCGCGCATGATCATCGGCTTGCTGGGGTCGATCAGGAAACCCGTGCTGATCAACTTCACACCGTAAGCCTCGATAGGCAGCATCTTTTCGCCTTCGACCTTCGGGCGACCATTGCCGACCCCGGTCATCATGGGAATGTTGGGATTCAGAATATCGGCATCAATCAATCCAACCCGCGCACCTGCCTCTGCCAGCGCCACCGCGAGATTGACGGCGACGGTGCTCTTACCAACACCACCCTTTCCGCTTGCCACTGCGATGATGCTGCGCATGGGCACGTCCTGCCGCCCGAACAGATTGCGGTCTGTCGGCACTTGCGAGTCCCAATGGATTTCGAGACGTTCAATTCCCGGTACTTTGCCGACCACCGCTTCGTTGCACCGCTGTTGAAACACCCCCTTCAGCGGGCAAGCGGGCGTGGTCAGCACGAGGGTAAATTTCGCCGTGTTGCCCTCAACGGTTAAATCGCGCACCATATTGAGCGACACAATATCACGATGAAGCTCAGGCTCAATGACGGTACTGAGCGCCGCCATGATCTGGCTGTTGATGTCACTGCTCATTTGAACTCCTGTAGCAACCCGGTTTTCTCTCACTTGGAGAATAAGTATAACCTACATCAGCATAATTCGTCAGTGACATTTGTCGCATCGATGAAAGAAGTTCGACAGTCCCAAACGGGG
>DATGQJ010000608.1:0-9721 GCA_035304265.1 Oceanobacillus sp. | reverse complement strand
GCCGTGATTTTCGGGCTGCTCAACAACGTCGATCTGGACGAGGCAATGCGGTTGGGCATGACGGCGGCGTCGCTCACGCTGCAAAGCCGTGAAACCGTGCTGCCGGAACTCTCGCAAGAACTGCTGTATGACAAACTGGTGGTGTGAGTATGGTTGCAGCATCGGAAAAACTCACCTTGAAGGATTTTCAGGAATTTGTGAACCGCGAAGAAAACGCTGGTCGGCTGTTTGAGCTTATCAACGGAGAGATCATTGAGGTCATGCCGGGTAGAACACGCAACAGCGAATACCACCAGATCATCACCGTAGCGGTTCACAACTACTGTGAGGCACATAACCTCCCCTGTCATACAACTGGTGGAGACGGCGCTTACGACGTAGACGGAAACGTTGTCGCACCCGATTTTGCCTACAAACCGACTCCAATGAGTGACGATTATCCCGATCCGGTTGCGCCCTTATGGGTTGTGGAAATCATTTCCCCGACTGACAAGGCAGAGGATATTCGCAGCAAACGAGAAATCTATCGCAACGCGGGAATTTTGCTGTGGGAAATGTATCCAAAATCGGAGAGCATGGATGTGTATGCGCCCGGACAACCGCCCCGCACATTTACCATAGATGACACATTGGATGGCGGCGACGTGTTGCCCGGTTTCAAGCTCTCCATGCGTAAGCTGTTCGGGAAGGCTCTCTCATAAATAAAAGGAGTGGCTCCATGGTGCAGAACGACGTGATTGACATACAACGCGCATTCTGGGCTGCGCTTCAGGCGAAAGATACGGCATCCTTTGAGCGCATTCTGGTAGAGGACTTCGTGTCGGTATCGCCGAACCAGACGCGAACGCAATTCATCGAAACCCTGACCTCTTTTCCGATGCAAGTTGAATCCGTCGATTGTGAAGATTTGCAGGTGCATCTCTTCGGTGATGTCGCCGTCCTCACCGGTACTCAGGTGGCACGATTGAAACTCCCCAATGGCGCTTCCGTGAGCGACACGATTGCCATCACCAATATCTTCCACCGCACTTCAGAGGGTTGGCGGTTGGTTCTGGCGCGTCCGGTGCAACTGCCAAACGAACAGTAATCACCTCGTGTTATTAGAATGAATGTGCTAGAATACTCCCTAATCGATAGACGACACACGCGAACAAGGTTAAACTCTCTATAACCACCTGCATTGAGAACATGATCACGAGCAGGTTGCTACTCGTGAATGGCGAGAATGGGTCTATACTTGTACGTATGAATATGGTTTGGGAGAAATCATATGCCCTTTATTGAAGCGCCAACGACGTTTTACCTCGGACGCCGCTACGATCCGGGAACACATAAACTGACCGACGATGTGGTGTACTACGACTCGCGGGATTTGACCACCCACGCCGTCGTCGTCGGCATGACCGGAAGCGGCAAAACCGGGTTATGTATCAACCTGCTGGAAGAGGCGGTGCTGGATAACATTCCGGCGATTGTAGTCGATCCGAAGGGCGACATTACCAATCTACTGCTCACCTTCCCCGATCTGCGCCCGGAAGATTTTCATCCATGGGTGAACATCGACGACGCCCGCCGTGCCGGAATGGACGTTGGGCAGTATGCTGCCGACGTTGCCTACCGCTGGCGCGAAGGGCTGGCAAGCTGGAGCATTGATCCCATTCGGATGCGCTGGCTCAAGCAGGCAACGCAGTACAGCATCTACACTCCCGGTTCCGATACCGGACTACCCGTGAATATCCTCGCGTCGCTTCGCGCTCCCCGTAATGGATGGGCAGGCAACGAAGAAGAGAACCGCGAACGCATCAACGGCATCGTGACCGCGCTTCTGGCACTCGCGGGACGCGACGCGCAGCCGGTACAGGACAAAGAACACGTACTGGTCGCCAACATCTTTGAATATGCATGGACGCGCGGCATTGATCTGACGCTGGAAGACATCATCCGGCAGGTGCAGAACCCGCCGTTCAATCGTCTCGGCGTGTTCCCGGTGGACGAGTACATTTCCGAGAAAAACCGCCAAAAGCTGGCGTTGGAATTGAACAGCATCGTCGCCGCGCCGTCGTTCCAATCATGGTTGAGCGGCGACCCGATGGACATTCAAAACCTGCTTTACCAGCCGGACGGACGCCCGCGCGTCTCGATTTTCTACATCGCGCACCTTTCGGATGCGGAGCGGTTGTTCATCATTACGCTGCTGCTGGAAAACATGCTCGGCTGGATGCGCACCCTCAGCGGCACAACCAGCCTGCGGGCGTTGCTCTACATCGACGAGATGTTCGGCTACTTCCCGCCCTATCCACGCAACCCGCCGACCAAAGAGCCGATTCTGCGACTGCTCAAGCAGGCACGTGCTTTCGGCATCGGCTTGATTCTGGCGACGCAGAACCCCGGCGACCTCGACTACAAAGGCTTGAGCAACGCCGGAACGTGGTTCATCGGGCGGCTGCAATCAGAGAATGACAAGCAGAAAGTGATGACCGGACTGGAGTCGATGGTCTCGGTCAACTCACAGATGGACTTGCGCCAGATCGGGCGGCTTATCAGCGAATTAGAGCCGCGCGTGTTTTTGATGCACAACGTTCATGATCAGGGTGGTCCCGTGATGCTGCATACGCGCTGGGCGATGAGCTATCTGCGTGGACCGCTGACCCGCCAACAGGTGCAAGTGCTCATGCAGGATCAGCGGGCACAATTGCTCGCGCGAATAGGCGCTGCGGGGTATGTCCCGCCTGCACCTGCCGCCAACCCAAATTTCACGCCGGGTCCGAGCTTCGCCTCGCAAGCGGCATACTATTCGCAGCAGGTGGCAGCGCAGTACGTGCCACCTACCCCGTATTCGCCGCCCACGCCACCGCCGATGTCTCCTCAGGGTGTACCCTTCCCGCCTTCCCTGCCGGAGATGCCGCCGAGCCTGCCCGAACTACCGGAAACTCCAACCGCGACGGCGCAGCAGTTCACGCCCGGCGGTTCGCCCGTCGTGAATACGCCGCCACCTGTGGGCAGTTCGGTGCCGCTGCCAAGCCAACCGATCCACACCGGAAAGACACAGGCGAACCGAGTGCCAACCGGATTTTCAGAAAGTCCGCCGCCGCTGCCTGCGTCCACCGCGCAGTATTTCTTGCCCAATGCGATCACCAGCCAGCAGGCAATCGCCAACTGGGAGCGCAAGACCGGGTTCTCGGCAACGGGCTTCGGCGGCGCGGTGATGGCATACAAGCCGGTACTGCTGGCACAGGCAACGATCCGTTATCAGGATCGCAAAACTCGGCTTTACGTCACGCGGATGCAGGCGTATCAGGTGCCGAATCTGGAACGCTCCGGCTTGGTACACTGGGAAGAATATGCCACCGAGCCGATTGATCCACGCCGCGTCTCCGGCGAGCCGTTCAATGCGGGAATCTTTGGCGACCTGCCGCCGGGATTGACCGATGCGAAACGACTGTCGGCACTCAGAAGCGAACTGATCGATATGCTTTATACGACGGCTCGGCTGAAAGTGCCGTATAACGCGACGCTCGACATCTATGCCGACCCCGACGGCGATTTCAGCGCCTTCCGCGCACAGGTACAGCAGGTCGCCCGCGAACGCCGTGACGCCGAAGTGGACGCACTCACCCGCAAAGCTGAAGCCGCGCTCGATAAGCTGGAACAGCAGGCACAGCGCAAGGGCTATCGCCTGGAATCAGAAAAGCGTGAACTGGCGAACCAGAAACGCGAAGAGTTGTTCACCACAGGCGAAGCCGTGCTCGGCTTGCTCAGAGGGCGTACCTCGTTCACGCTATCACGAATGGCACGGTCATCGGTCTATCGCCAGCGCTCCAAAGGCGAGGCGCAACTGCTAGAACTCGATCTTCAGCAGATTCAGGAAGACATGGCGCGGACTGAAGAAGAATTCGAGGCAGGACTGCGTGCCATCAACGAAAAATGGGCGAAGATCGCGACACAGGTAGACGAGTACATCATCACGCCTTATAAGAAGGACATTTCGCTCGACCTGTTCGGTATCGGCTGGATACCCTACTGGTACGTGGAGTTGAACGGTCAGCCCGCGATGTTGGCAGCATTCGAGTAAGCGGTATGACCGTATCCATCTGGCAGGGGGACGGGAGCCAACCCGTTCGTGAAGTAGACTTCTTAGTCGTTGGGGCGGGTATCGTCGGCTGCGCGGCGGCAAATTTCGCGGCACAGGCGGGGCGTCAGGTTGTCATCACCGAGATGCGCGACGTGGCGCTCGGCGCAAGCAGCCGCAACGCCGGATTCATGATCACCGGATTGGACGCCTACTATCACATGGCGATTGAACGCTACGGTCACGATGTGGTGCGTGAATTGTGGCAGTTATCGGCGCAGACACATCGTTACTGGCGCGAGTTCATCCGTAAAGACGGTGACAACGTCCGGCTCGAAAACTGCGGCTCGATGTTGCTGGCGGAAAGCGAATCCGAAGCCCGCGATCTGGAACAGGCGGCGCGGGCGCTCAACGCTGACGGCATAGACGTGATTTTTCACGCGAAAGACCCGTTGGGGCGTGGCTATTGTGCCGCCATCGAGCAGCCGTGGGATGCCGCCGTCCAGCCCTATGAACTAGCGTGGGCGGTCTTTCAAGCAAGCGGCGCGGAACTGGTCAACAACAACGAGGTTTACACCGTCGAGCAGACGAACGCCGAATACGCGACTGTCCATACGCGCCAGTACATTTTCCATGCGCGGCACGTCTTGTTGTGTACCAACGCCTATTCCCGCTTCATCCACCCCTATTTTGACGGAAAAGTGATCCCGACACGCGGGCAATGCCTCGTGACCGCGCCGCTCAAAAACGGTGCGGTCATCAACACCTGCGGCTACAGTGATTACGGCTATATGTACTACCGCATGACCTTCGACGGGCGGCTGCTGATCGGCGGCGGGCGCAAGGATTACAAGGCGCTGGAAAACACCAGCGAGGACTGCACTTCTGATCCGGTGCAGCAGTATCTGGAGAACTATCTGCGCACTAAGTTCCCCGACGTGACCGAGCCGGTGGAACGACGTTGGGCGGGCATCATGGGCTTCAGCGTGGATGGCGTGCCACTGGTAGGGACGCTGCCGAATTGCCCGCGCATCGGCTTCGCGGTGGGCTTCACCGGACATGGGTTGGCATTCGGTGCGGGTGTGGCAGAACGCGCCGTTGATCACCTGCTTACAGGCGCAAACCCCGGCGCGGTGTGGGCAGGACGGTTGGGGTGATCATCCGCGGGGATAGCGTCCAAGCGCGATAAGCCGCGTTCGCTTCTCCACCTGACTATCGCTGTTTACATTGAGTAAATTGACGGTAACTCTCCCCTGTGGTGTGAGAGGTTCAATATACGCGCCGTCTAAATGGAAATGTTCATGCCAGTGATCTTTTCGAGGGTGAAAAAGCCGGACGAAAGCCCCCGTCTCATGATCAATCGAACCAATATCACTGCCTTTGTGTCGATTACAGTCGAAACAACTCAGGCATAGATTGTCTGCCTCGGTTGCCCCACCATGTTTTTCAGAAATAATGTGATCGACTTCATGAGACAGGAAGTTGTCACTTTCACTCAAAAGGTAGTATTCGCAGCAATTGCCCGCTCGGTTCCGAACCAATCGGCGCAGGCTTTCGGGGATATAGGTCATGCTTCGGCGAGTTTCTGACGCGCCCGAATCTTCAACATGCTCATGAAGTGGTTCATACGGCTGAACTCGTCAAGTTCAGCTTGTTCTTCCGCAGTAAGTGTCCCCTCACGGTTTTTCTCAAGCAGATCACTGGCACGTTGCTGCAAGGACTTTGACGGGTGAAAGTCGAGAATCTGCTCCGGCGTAGGCGTTGATGCCAGAAATTCCAGAATTTCGTCGAACAGGTTATCATTTCGTATCATGTCAGAGTCTCCTATCGGTATTGTAGCAGAATACCAAAGCGTATGCTCACAGAGTATCATCGTGGGTAGCATCCCTCCTCGGAACACCCCCGCCGTGATTCGCATATAATGAAACTATAGACAGGAGGCAACACCATGCTTCAGGTGACGGTGAAGGACAATCGCCTGCACTTCGGCGACGGGTTCTCGATTGTCTTTGAGCGAACGCTGCGCATCCCCGACGACGGCAAGACCTACCCTTTGCCGCCGGGGTTGGGCGCATTTCCGATCCTCAAAGTAGCGGATTTTGCTGATAAGCTGCCCGAAGACTGGCGAAAGCACGGCGGCGTTTTCATCCCCATGTACCAGCGCGAAGCAATGTGGATGCGCTTCAATGCTCGCTACTGGAAGCCCAACGCGGTCAAGATCGCCGTCGGTAAGGTGAACGCGGTTTCCGGCAAACCGTGGAATCAGGCGCTCAAAAAAGAGAAGCAGGATTATCTGGTGTGCCCGCCGCAGCCGTGGCTCGATGGCATTAACGCGGGTGATGACACGATCCGGCAATTCGTGGCGATGCCGCTGGGCATGGGCTACACCGTCGAAGCGCAGGTCACAGGCAAGGAAGAATACGGCGGAGTCCAGATCATCGTCTACGAGCCGAAGCAGGGGAAATTTCCCGATGAACCACCCTACCAAGAAGAGAGGTTCTTCAGGATGGCGGCGGCAGCACCAGCCTCACCGATGGCGACAAAACTTGTGGCTGGCGCAGCAATGGGGCTTGGTGCCGGCGGAAAAATGCGCCAGAAAATCTATCCCGATCTGCATGGCATCGACACGTGGGATCAGGAAAATTATGGACGAGTCTACGTCCACATCGTCAACAGCATGATGTTCCGCGAGATCACCGGCAAAGAGCCACCGCCCACACCAATCACGGCGAAAACCTATGCACAGTACAAATTCCCGTGGTTCGACCTGTACGATGATCACATGGGCGACGTGGAAGCGCCGGAAGCCTTGCAGAACGTCAAGTCGGTGAAGGAGATGGACGAGCAGAAAGGCTTCCAGACCCAGCAGGACGATTCACCTGTGAATGTTCCGGATGATCTGATCATCAAGTACAAGGTGAAGACCGACGACGTGCAGGACGGCGAGTGGTAAATCACCACACTTTTTGCCACCGTTCCGCCAGATCGTAGTCCTTCGACATCACCGAGCTATATAAGGCATTGGCGGCTTCCGAGTATCCTCCGACTGTCGCCAATGTCCCGCCAAGCCGTTTGAGGCGGCGCATCCCTTCACACATGACCACTTTGCCCACGCCGCGACGCTGGTATTCCGGCGATACACCGACGGGTTCAAAATATCCGGTGCGGGTAACATCGTCGTACCAGACGGTGGTGAATCCGGCAAAATCACCGTTTTCGGCAACCGCCACCAGATCAAGATCGCGGCGATACAGCGGGCAGCGTTGTATATTGTGATACCACTCCCAGCCAACATATTTGTCGTCCGGCTCGTCGGGGTGGAATGCTCGCCACGACACCCAGCTTCGCGCGGGGAGTTCGCTCTCATCGCCAAGCGACCTGACCGTCATCCCCGGCGCGTGCGCTTCTGGAAGCGGTAGATCGAGCGAACGCTGGCGCTGAAATTCGTGCCATTCCCCTTTGACGTATCCACATTGTTCGAGCAGGCGCTGTCGCAAATGATCATGCTGGTGCGCCCATACGGTCAACGTATGCTTACCATCGTGGGTGGGTTCAGGGAGCGATTCTTCGGCGGCTGCCAGCATTTCTTCTTCAAGTTCCAGCGTGTGGAAATCCGGGTGAACCTGAAAATAGGCGTTACCTCTGGATTCCGGGGTCACGCAGGCGACGATCCGCCCTTCCGCCGTTTCCCACAGGTGAATGACATCTTCCAGCCGGTAATGCTCCAAGAACTCATTGCCGAAAAAGCGCCAGTAATCGAGGCGGGCGACTTGCCAGCTAAATTCATGGCGTCCGTTGAGCAGGAATACCTCGCGTAAAAAATCTCGGATACGCCAGTAATCCGTCTCCGTCTGGAACTTACGTCGGATGATCTTCATGGAACCTCCCCTCTTGGAATAGCCCCACAGGATCATCCTGCTTTCGAGCGCCATGCGGGAGTAAGACTCGGCATGGTCAGAGGATGTCGTTTGTCATTACTCCAACACGCCATAGAAGTAGGTCACGAACGGCTTGAGTGCCTGACACACCTCAAGGACGTAATCAACCAGATCGTCCGAGAGGAGTTGTTCGTCGGTCAAATGATGTTCTGCCAGAAAATCCTTGTACCGCAGCAGGTCAACGTCCGGGTGATCTTTGGCGTAGCCTTTGGGGGCGGTCTTCAATTGTGCGCCGGTCACCGTGCCGAAATACCGCTTGAAGCTGGCGGCATCGAGGATATTGCGTAGGGGACGCGAGTCTTTGGCGATTGCCCGACGAACTTTCTCCAAGTCTTCGCGGGGAGTCATAAACAAGCCACCCGCGACAATCGACTCGCCGAATGGGTTGACCTGAATGTAGTAAGAACGTCCGGTGGATTTTCGACCTTCTTTGCCCAGCAGTGCGCCAAACCATGTTTTGTACGGCGTTTTATCCGGCGAAAAGCGCACGTCACGGTGAATGCGGTAGATACACTGTGAGGGCGTGACACTGCCGAGATCATCGACCACATCGAAGCGCTGAATCAGTTCCACAACCAAATCTTCAAAGGCGGCATATGCCTTGTCGTAACGGGCGCGATTCTGGTTGAACCATTCGCGGTTGTTGTTGGCGTCGAGATCGCGCAAAAAGTCGAGTGTATGCTGAAGCGAAGCGGGCATAGTTTGTCCTGTCAATGAACGTGAATGCCACCATTGTAGCGCGAAGGCAGGCTACAGAACAAATGTTTTAACTGAACAAGTGAGTTCGCTAAACCATCGTGTGCCATTGTTTAGGACTCCAAGAACGGGAATGGAAAGTTAGCGTGGCAATCTGAACATAGAGGTAACTGGAAATCTGGGATAGTTGGCTGTTTCAAACGTAAACAAGAGTCCTGCTGTTGACAGGTCTCCCATGTGGCTTACGTTTCTGACGAGGATTACGCTATCCCTACCGCACCATCTTATAGTAGAGCCAGCCGAAACTCTTTCTGACAAAGCGATTTTCGTAGTAATGGCTCAGGCTCGGCACGTAAAAGCGATTCACCACGCCGCCGAAGTACGGACCGCCGGGTAACTTGGGCACATCCACGTTGGCTTTGGGTGCTTTGAACCGCATCCCCTCGATCCGCTGGACGGGCTGCAACTGCTCAAATCGCAAGTTGTGCCACACGCCTTTGGTGGTGTATTCGCTCGCCTTGTAGCAAGGCACGTAACCCATCTCCTGACTTTCGGAATACACCGCGTCAAAATCGGCTTGTGAATAATGGCGCTCTCGCCCAATGCCGCGTTTGTAACTGACCACAAAGACAGGCTTGGACAAAGGCTGCACTAAGGGACGAAGATAGGCGTTGGAGCGTTTTTTGCAGGGCAGATAGTGATTCTCGAACAACAGATAATCCTGTACCTGATCCAATGCAGCAATGTCTATGCCATAAAGCAGGCGCGGATCGTGTCGGGGATCGAAGCTGTTGCTGCCAAACAGCTTTCCGGCGGCATGAACCTGTACCGCAAGGTCGCGCACCAGTTCTGTCAGGCTGCGAACGCGAAAATCGACGTAGGCGCGAAAGACTTCTGAATCCAGATGAAACATATCCGGGATAGCCGTGCCGACTTCACGCTTAAAACGCTGCTGACAGTGCTGGCAGTGACATCCAAAAAAGGTCGTTCTGCGCTTGCCTAACATCAGAGGAAAAAG
>DATGQJ010000607.1:0-3393 GCA_035304265.1 Oceanobacillus sp. | reverse complement strand
ATGACGCCCAGATTATGCGTGATCATCATGATGGCGGAATCGAATTCGTCTTGCAGCTTGCGCATCAGATCAAGGATTTGCGCCTGAATGGTCACGTCCAGCGCCGTTGTCGGCTCGTCGGCAATCAACAATGACGGATTACACGACAGCGCCATCGCAATCATCGCACGCTGGCGCATTCCCCCCGAATATTGATGCGGGTAAGACTTGATGAACTCACGGGCATTACCGATACGCACCGCTTCCAGCATGGCAACGGCGCTTTCTTCAGCTTCTTTCTTGCTCACATTCTGATGCAGCATGATCGCTTCGGTGATCTGGTCGCCGATGGTGTGCAGCGGCGAGAGTGAGGTCATCGGTTCCTGAAAGATCATGGCGATCTCGTTGCCGCGAATGTCGCGCATGAGGGAACTGTTGGGATCGACCTTCGCTAGATCGACTTCTTCACCCTTTTGCCGACGGAACCAGATTTCCCCATGATGAATCGAGGCAATCCGCTGAGGCAGCAGGCGCATGATGCTGTGCGCGGTCACGCTTTTGCCGCATCCACTCTCGCCCACCACGCCGAGCGTTTCGCCCTTGCGCACTTCCAGATTCACGCCATCCACCCCACGCACCGTGCCTTCGTAAGTGCGGAAGCGAACTTCGAGGTCTCGTATCTCAAGAATGTTCTCAGGCTGCATACGACACCTCACACCGTATAGGGGTCAGATGCATCGCGTAATCCATCGCCCATGAAGCTGAACGCCAGAATCACGATCACGATCACGATTGCAGGCGAAATTACCCATGGATACAGCGCCAGCGATTGCAGATTTTGCGCTTCTTGCAGCAGCACACCCCAACTGGTGGTCGGAGGACGCAGCCCCAAGCCGAGAAAACTGAGCGCAGTTTCAGCGAGGATCATCGAGGGCAGCGCCAACGTAGAAACGACGATGATCTGCCCAATCGTCGCCGGAACCAGATGCTTGAAGATGATGCGCAGGTCGCTCGCGCCCGCCAGTTTTGCCGCCATCACGTAATCGCTCTCCCGGAGAGACAAAACCTGCCCGCGCAATTGACGCGCCAGCCACGTCCAGCCGATCAGCGAGAGAATGATCGTGATTGCGAAATAAGTCTGGATTTGCGACCAGCCCGCCGGAATCGCGGCGGAAAGCGCCATCCATAACGGAATGGTCGGGAAGGCGCGGATGATTTCGATCAGGCGCTGGATCACCTCGTCCACGAGACCACCGAAGTAACCCGACGCGATGCCCAGTACCGTCCCCAGAATCAGGCTCAAGACAACGCCGACCAAACCAATCGTCAGCGAAATCTGGCTGCCGAGGATGATCCTCGAAAACATATCGCGCCCCTGCCTGTCCGTACCGAGCAGGCTTACGATTCCCCCCGGCGCTTGGAATAGGTGAATGTCAGTTTCAAAAATCCCAAGAAGTTTATAGGGTTCACCTCTCGCAAAGAATTCGAGATAAATCTTTTCATCGGTAGTGATGTGTATTCGTCTTAGATTCGAGTCAAATTCGGTGGCGACGCCGTAAACGAACGGGCGGAATTGTCCTTCATCAAACAGGTGAATTTGCTGGGGTGGCAGGTAGATTTGCTGGGTGAAACGCTGCGTGAGTGTATAGGGCGCAATGAAATCACCAAAGGCGGCGACCAGATAGTAGAATGCCACTATCACCGCGCCGATTAAAGCAGCTTTGTTCCGGCGGAAACGCCGCCACGTCATTGTCCACTGTGAAACCGCGAACCGCTTTTCATCTTCGCTGAGTCCCTGCGGTTCATTGGTGATCGCTCTTGCCTCGGCACTTTCGGCAAGCTCACGGTAAAGGTTACGAATCTCTTCAGATCGTGCTGAAACGTCTATTTTCTCAGTCATGCGTAAGCAATCCTTGGGTCGAGCCATGCCAGAATCAGGTCTGCGACCAGATTAGCAACCAGCAGCATGACCGACATCAACAGCAGGAACGTGCCTGCGACGTACATATCCTGGCTCAACAACGCACGCAGGAATAAAGGTCCCGTCGTCGGGACAGAGAGCACCACACCGATCAAAATCGAAGAAGAAATTATTTTGGGGATTTCCAGCGCGACCACACTGATCACCGGATTCAAGGCGGAGCGTACCGCGTACTTGTTGATCACCTTTCGCTCCGGCAGCCCTTTCGCGCGGGCGGTGGTGATATATTGCAAATTCATGGTTTCGAGCATCCCGTTGCGCATAATCCGCATCAACTGGGCGGTACTCGCCAATCCCAGAATGATAGCGGCGGGCAACAGGTGCAAAAACCCATCCCACAGTTTTGCTAAACTCATCGGCGCATCGACGAATTCCCGCGATTGACCGCCGAGCACGTCGATGCCGAGCACGATCCCACCAAAATACACCCAGAGCAGCGCCAGCAAAAACCCCGGAACTGAAAGACCGATAAATGCCAGCGCCGACAACACTACGTCACCGAACGAATACTGGTGCGTGGCGGAATAAATGCCAATCGGCACCCCAAGCACCACCATAACGAAGATCGAACACGTCCCTAAAAGAATCGTGTACCAGACACGATCATCTATCAAAGACCAGACGTCAGTTGTCCATTCGTAGGAATAGCCGAAATCCCCACGCGGGAAGCCTGCAATCCACGTGAGATACTGGTTGATGAAAGGCTCATCCAAGCCATAGCGCTGCCGGAGCAATGCCGCCGTTTCATTCGACATCCCCCCGCCGCTGGTTCCCTGCACTGCTTGAAGCGTGTTCAGAAAGTCGCCGGGCGGAAGCTGAATGATGATGAACGAGATGAACGAGATGACGAACAGCATGGGGATCATCCCCAAAATACGCCTGACGAAGTAGGCAAGCATAACCACCTCCTGAGGAATACGATCAAAGCGAGTATCCGGTTGGAAGCATTGCTGCCTCCAACCGGACATCGCTAACTATTGACCACCATCAGAAAAGTAGAAATGTGCGGGATTCATCGTGCCGGGCGTCATGATGATCCAGTCGGCAGTGTGGTTATCGGCAACATTCATGAAGTTGTTGCGCACGACCACCGGGTTTGGAACCATGCCAACCGTGCCGAGCGTCCACAGGTTTTCGGTGGACATACGGACAAGTTCCCGACCAATCTCAACCTGCCGTGCAGGATCGATGGTGCGCGTGTACTCGTCGTAGAGTTCCATCGCCGCGCGGAATTCGGGGATGGGTTCCTCTCCCTCAGCGCCGCCGGTCTTGTACCAGATGCCATACGCAGGTGCCATCCACGAGCGCTCATCGAAGGGGAAGATGTAGATCGGATCGACCATCGGCACCAAGCCGCGATCCGTCGTCCATGTCGAAACCATCACCTCGTTCGCGCCAGCGCGGGGCCAGAACACGTCGCGGGTTTCGATTTC
>DATGQJ010000606.1:0-2015 GCA_035304265.1 Oceanobacillus sp. | reverse complement strand
AGTTCGAACAGATTCGCGCCAATTCCTACCAGAACAGTTTCGCCGTCTTCACGCACGAATTTCCGGTTAACTGGGGCGACACCCAACTCACCGGCGTAAACGTGGTTGGCTACATACAGGGGACGGAAACCGGGCGTGGGGTCATCGTCATCGGGGCGCATTACGACAGCATCTCGGTGGATAGTCAGGATGGTAATGCTTACGCCCCCGGCGCGAACGACAACGCAAGCGGGGTTGCCGCGCTCATCGAGATCGCCCGTGTCATGAGCCAGCGCCCGCATCGCTCGACCATCATGTTCGTCGCCTTCGGTGCTGAGGAAGTGCGGCGGCAGGGCAGCATCGCCTTCGTGAAAGATTACGTGCAGGGGCAGAACATCGACGTTCGTTACATGATCAACATGGACATCATCGGCAGCAGTCAGGGCGCAAATGGCGCGGTCAATGACGATGAAATCCGGTTGTTCTCTGCCGATCCCAATGACTCTGCTTCGCGTGTGCTTGCGCGTAATCTGAATCTGTGCGCCTCACTCTACGTCCCCAACATGCGGATCAGGGTGGAGCAGGCGCAAGACCGCGAGGGGCGCTACAGCGATCACATCTCCTTCTACGAGGCGGGTTACGCGGCAGTGCGTTTTACCGAAGCGCTGGAAAATCCTAATCTCCAGCACACGGATCGGGATCGCTGGAGCGCGATGCGCCCCGGCTATCTCACCCGCGCGACTCAGGTGATTCTCGCCTGCACAACCCTGCTTGCGGATGGTCCACGCCCGCCGCAGAACGTGGTGCTGCGAGAGAACGCCAACGGCACGCGCACGCTGGTATGGGACAACGCGGCAGATGCGGTCAGCTATCTGGTGGCGCTGCGTGCGCCCAACTCTCCTTTCTTCAACCAGACTTTTCCTGTGAGCGGTGTCAACAGCGGCGAATGGGACAAGTTCACACCCCAATACTATGAAAGTGTGGCGGTGGCTGCCGTCGATGCCAACGGACTCATGGGACCCGTTTCATTGGAGTACGGCATCAGAAACTGAGAGAGCAAACCATGATCGATCAGGCAGTTCAGGAAGCAACGGCAGGTCTTGGCAGGCAGCAAGCAGTCTATGGCACGTCCACCCGGCGTTCCGGCTTGCAAGCGTTCTTCGGCATCTTACTGGTGCTTGGGGCGCTTGCCGCTGGCTATGCCTACATCACCGCCGACCCCAAAGAACCGAATCGAGAAGGGGCACTTGTGGTTGCCGTCATCTGCGCAATCATCGGCGTTCCCCTGTTTATCGCGTGGCTGACCCAGCGCGGCAAGACCATCGAGGTCTACGAGCATGGGCTGGTACGCATCAAGGGCAAGAACGTCAAAGTGACCCGTTGGGATGACATCACCGCTGTGTGGCAGCAGATCACCCGCAACTACTACAACGGCATTTACACGGGCACGACCTACGTGTACACGATTCTGACGAAATCGGGTGAGAAGTTCAAAATCACCAACGTCTATAAAGACGTAGAATCATTGGGCAACACCATCCAGTCCGAAGTCACCAAACGGCTGCTCCCGCCAATGGTGCAGGCATACCAGAGCGGGCAGACCGTCAATTTCGGCGTGTTGAGCCTCAGCCCGCAGGGATTGAGCTACAAAAACAAGCATCTGGCATGGAACGAGATCAAAGACCTGAAGATTCAGCAGGGGTACATTTCCGTGAAGAAAGAAGGCGGACGCTGGTTCAACTGGGCGTCGGTATCGGCGGCAAGCGTCCCCAACCTGTTCGTCTTTCTGTCGATGGTCGATGGTATTGTCGGCATTCGTAGTGGCGGTTAACCATGAGCGATCCAATTGAGCCGATTGAGCCGGAAAAGGCACGCGCTATTCTCGATCAGGCAATGCGCGAACGGTTGGGCGACGACTGGGAAGACGAGTTCAGCGGTTGGATACTGGTCGCCGCGCACGACTATATGGCGCGTGTGACCAAGCGCAACAAGAACGTCGATTTCTACGTCGATCTGCTGGGCAACGTCACCATCGA
>DATGQJ010000605.1:0-6239 GCA_035304265.1 Oceanobacillus sp. | reverse complement strand
ACATCAGCCGTCGATACCGAAACCGAAGCGGAAATTCAGGAAGTCTTGAATGAGCTAATGAAGGGGCGGACTTCTATTGTCATCGCGCACCGCCTTTCCACCATTCGGAATGCCGATCAAATCATTGTGCTGGAAGAAGGGCGCATTGTCGAAAAGGGGCGGCACGAGGATTTAGTCTTCGCACATGGACGCTATCAACGTCTCCATGAAGCGAATGTCAGATTGAATTAGGATTGCTTCTTAATTCGGTTCGTATCCTCTGTGGAGTATAGTGTACATTGATCGTTTTACCAGCCAGTTGTAGCCATGCCAACGATAAAAGATGTTGCTCGTGAGGCGGGAGTATCAATCGCCACCGTTTCATATGTCCTGAACAACAAACCAAGTGCGATCAGCGAAGACACCCGACAACTCGTCTGGGAAGCCGTTCATAAAATCGGCTACATGCCGAATGTCACGGCTCGCAACCTGCGCTCCAACAAGAGCCGCCTGATCGGGTATGCGTGGCATGAAGTGCCGCAGAACCAGATCAATCCGGTGCTCGACCATTTCACCTATCACCTCGCCCAAGCCGCCGAAGCTGCCGGATACCATATCCTCACGTTCACGTATCCACTCAGCGATCCGTTGCCCGTATACGACGAGTTGATCCGTACCGGACGAGTGGATGCTTTCGTCGTCGGCAGCACAACCCTCGATGACGAGCGCATTCGCTTCCTGATGGATCAGCAATTTCCGTTTGTATGCTTTGGTCGCTCCAACCCTGAGTGGAACTTCCGGTGGGTGGATACCGACGGTACTCACGGAATGCGGCAAGCCGTCGATTATCTCGTCGGTCTGGGTCATCAGCGAATCGCAATGGTAGCGTGGCCCCCAGCGTCGCTTTCCGGCACTTACCGCCTCATGGGATACATAGAGGGACTGGAGGCGGCGGGTATTCCGGTCAATGAGGCTTACATTGTGCGCGGCGAACACAGCGAGAAAACCGGACGCAAAGCCGTAGAACAGTGGATGAAACTCCCCCATCATGAGATGCCAACCGCGGTTGTTACCGTCAGCGATTTGATTGCTGTCGGCGTGATGAACGCGGCGGAGCAGCACGGATTCGTCATCGGGCGCGATCTGTCCGTCATCGGCTTTGACGATGCGCCGATGAGCCAGTATCTACGCCCTGCACTGACCACGCTCAAACAGCCTATTCCTGAGATCGGGCAAGCCATTATCTCGATGCTTGAAGATATGCTCACCAAGAACGAAGCAACCGACGATCACCAGTTGCTTGAGCCTTCGCTCGTCATCCGTGCTTCATGTGCTCCGCCGAGTCGATAAAACATCCGACACGATTTGTCGCATCACGCCTTCGTGATGGTCTTCAACTGACCCATCAACGTCTCGAAGCGCAGGTCGGAAGTTTTCTCCACGAGGACGTGTGCTTTATCCACATTGGCTCGCCCAATGCCGACGACCCAGAAACCGCCGACAAGTGCCGCCTCTACGCCAGCTTCGGCATCCTCGAAGACGACAGCATTGGGCGGGGAAACGTTCAGTCGTCCCGCCGTCCAGATGAACAGGTCGGGCGCGGGCTTGGTGTTGACCACGCTGTAGCCATCCCCCACCGCATCGAAGAGTTCCCGCACCTGCAATCGTTCCAACACCGTATTCGCATTCTTACTGGCGGAAGCAATGGCGAGTTTCAAGCCAGCCGCTTTTGCCGCCGTAATCAACTCGCGAATGCCCGGTAGTAAATCGTCGGGGGTAAGCTGATTCAGCAAGCCGACGTAATACTCATTCTTGCGCTGCATCCATGCCTGCGCGGTGGCTTCGTCGATCTGCTTGCCTTTGAGCAAGCGGTTCAGGCTCTCGCGCCGGGAAACGCCACGCAGCATTTCATTGTCCTGCCGGGTAAACGGCAAGCCCTCCTCATCTGCCAGTCGCTTCCATGAGAGAAAGTGATACTCGGCTGTATCGGTAATCACACCATCCAGATCGAAAATGAACGCCTTGATTTCAACTGACACTTGCATACCTCAATCGTTCAAAAGTAAAGTCTCACAAGCGTACACGTTGCGACTTTTCTTCATCAATACTTAAATTGCAAATGTTTGGCATTTCATCGAATCATTGCTATACTCAACTTGTCCGGACAGGTTAAGACATGTCGGAATTCAAAATTTCACACTCAAGTTCGCTGCCGCTACATCTTCAACTACTGGACGAACTGCGGCACAAGATCAAAAGTGGTTTGCTCAAGCCACATGACCGTTTACCGGGAGAGTGGGAATTGGTCGAAGCCCTCAATATAAGCCGCGCAACGATACAACGCGCATGGCAAGCCGCACAGGATGAAGGGCTGATCTACCGCATCGCCGGTAAGGGCACGTTCGTCGCCCCGCCACCTACCACCACTGCAAGGGACTTGATCGGGTTCTTCATCCCGGAATATCGCGGGACATTTGCTGTGCAGATGCTCAATGGCGCGGAACAGGTACTGCGCGAACACGGCTATCGCGTCCAGTTTGCCAGCACAGACCGCAGCATCGAAGAAGAAAATCGACTGCTTCAACTGCTCGTACATGATGGCGCGTTGGGATGCATCCTCGTGCCTTCAAAGGGAACCTCAGGCACACGATTGCTGACATCACAGGAATTCAAACTGCCGGTGGTGTTGATGGATCGTCCGCTCAACGGGACGGTGCTGCCCTGCGTATGCAGCAACAACTACGAAGGCGGATTGCAGGCGATGGAACACCTGATCGGGTTGGGACACCGCCACATCATTTTCCTCGCCCGCCCACACCTTGATTTGTGGTCGGTGTCGGAACGGTATCGCGCGTATCAGGACACCATGCGACGTTATGGTGTCGAGCCTCAACCACCCTTCCTGATCGGTGGTGGCAGCGAGATGAGTTCCTATGAGGCGTATTTACAGGAAGACGATACGGAAATCGAGCCGCTGGTGGAACTGCTGGAATCGCCGCAGCGCCCGACGGCGATTTTCGCGGTCAACGACTGGATGGCATTGAAGGCGCAGCGGGCGATTCAGCTTGCAGGGCTGCGCAATCCTGATGACGTATCGCTGGTCGGCTTCGATGATCTCGACATTGCGCAATATCAATCGCCACCGCTGACCACCGTTGCCCAGAACGCGGCGCTCATGGGCGCGGAAGCCGCAAGACGCTTAATCACCCGCCTCGAAGGAGAAGAAAACCAGAGTATTCTCACGCTCATTCCAACTCGTCTGGTGGTTCGCGCTTCGACAGCACCGCCACCCTAGAAATGTCCGAAAGTTGCAACTATTTCTCGCTGGCAGTTTGCGCGCACCTGTCAGCACTTATTCCGAAGAGTGTGATAAGGAGATGATGAACCATGCTAAAGCGCAGTCTATTTGTCCTCCTCGTGCTGGTGGCACTCACCTTTGGTGGTGTGCTGGCGCAGGACGAACCCATCGAGATCACCATTGGGGGTATGACCGCTGGTCCCGAAGTGGACTGGCTCAATGAAGTGGTGAAGCCCGCCTTTGAAGAACTGATGGCGGAACAGGGTACCCCCGTCACAGTGACCGTCATCGAAGCAGTTGGCACGGCTGAGGAAATTCGCCAGCAGTATGTCCTCGATCTGGGCGTGGGCGAAGGTCCCGACATCATGTCGTTCGACGGCTTCTGGCTGCCGGAATTCGTCGAAGGCGAACTGATCCAACCGCTCACCGAAGTGGTCGGTGAAGAGGCGCTGGAATGGGAAGGCTGGGATGTCACGCCGGAAGGCTTGCGCAACATCCTCGGCTTTGGCGGTGAGCTTTACGGCATTGCGCGTGGTACGGATGCCCGCGTGATCTGGTATCGCAGCGATCTCTTTGAAGAGGCAGGCTTACCCGCTGACTGGCAGCCGACAAGCTGGGAAGAAATGCTCGAAGCCGCCCGCACGATCAAAGAAGCGCTGCCCGACGTGACCCCGATTCAGTTGAACGCGGGTACGGCAATGGGCGAAGCCACCACCATGCAGGGCTATCTGATGGCGCTGCTCGGCGCGGGTCATCACATCTATGACTTTGAAGAAGGCAAATGGATCGTCAGCAGCCCGGCAATCCTGGACACGCTGCGGCTGTACGAGACCATCTATGTGACCGAAGAACTGGGCGATGACCGTTACCAACTGACGGCAGACGGACGTGATCGCTCGTTCGAGGCATTCTCTAACGGCGAAATCGCCATGCTGGTCGAAGGTGATTTCTTCTGGCGCGGTCCGCTTGCGCCCGGCGGCAACTTCCCGATGGAAAATCGTGATGAAGTCGTTCGCTTCGCGCTGATGCCTGCGCAGGAACCGGGCGCTGGCTTCAACGGTCAGGACTTCGTGACCATCTCCGGCGGGACGGGCTTCGTGCTCAACCCGAACACCGAGCATCCTCAAGAAGCGTGGCAACTGCTCACCTACATGTTCAGCCGTGAGGCGCTGGAAGGCTTGCAGGAAATTCAGCCGCGCATTCGTGCCCGCACCGACGTGCCTGTGACCGGTGACGACACCATGAGCCGTATCGCCGAAGAAGTGCTGCCGTTCACCACCATTCGCCCGCAGTTGCCGGAATACAATCAGGTTTCGGCAGAGGCGCAGTTGATGACCGAGCGCGTTGTCTCCGGCGAGATGACGCCAGAAGAAGCGATGGCAGCCTATGACGAAGCCGTCACCGCCATCGTCGGAGAAGAGAACGTTATTCGCATTCCGGTTGAATAATGAGTAAAGGAATGCGCTGTGAGGTCTACGGGGGCGAACCTGCGTGTTCGCCCCTACCCCACCTAATAGCGCATTCCTGATAGCGACCACCATGCAGCGATCCATGCTTTCACGCCCGATTGGGCTGTTGTTTCTACTTCCGGCAGTTGTCTTTGTTGCCGTATTTTTGGTTTACCCGTTCTTTTCCATCTTTTTCATGAGCTTCACCAATCAAACGCTGGTTGGTGCGCAGGCAGTCAATCCACAATACGTCGGACTTCAAAACTACACCGAATTATTCAACTTTGATCGCTGGATGCGCCGTGGCGAGCTTGGGCACAGCTTATATTTGACGGCGCAGTTTGTCATCGGCTCGGCGCTGATCGGTCAGGCTGGGCTTGGTTTGTTTCTGGCGACCCTTTTTCATAATCGCAAAGGTATTCTGCGCGAAACCGTCTTCACGCTGGCAATTACGGCGTGGATCATCCCAGATGTGGTGGTGGCGTTCGCGTGGTTTGCTTACCTCAACCCCGACGGCACGTTGAACGCAGTCCTGAATGCCGTCGGTATAGAGGGTCTTGACTGGCTGTTCGACTACCCGATGTTGAGCATCATCCTATTCAATACGTGGCGCGGGACGGCGTTTTCGATGCTGTTGTTCTCGTCGGCGCTGTCGTCAATTCCGCCGTCGCAGTTGGAAACAGCAGCCGTGATCGGCGCGAATAGCTGGCAGAAATTCCGCGACATTCTGCTGCCGCAGTTGAGCCGTTACATCCTCACCGACCTGCTGTTGATCACGCTCTGGACGTTCAACACCTTCACGCCGTTCTTGTTGACGGGCGGCGGTCCGGTCATGAAAACTGACCTGATTTCGATTTATACCTATCGCACGGGCTTGCAGTTTTTCCAGTTCGGCAAGGGCAGCGCGATTGCCGTCGTCGTCATGATCATCAATTTGCTGCTTGCGGGCGTTTATCTGCTCTTTGCCCGGTCACGGAGGCAGGCATGAGAAGCATCAAAAACTTGCTGCTGATCATCGTCTCAACCTTCTTCGGCTTGTTCTTCGCCCTGCCGCTGCTGTGGTTTATCTTTTCGCCTTTCAACGAACGGGCAAGGCTCTCCGTCAGCATTCCTGAATATTTCTCACTGGCGAATTTTCAGGAAGTGTTCAGCAACACACTGGCGATGCGCGGCTTGCTGCAAAACAGCCCGATCATCGGCTTTGGCACGATGTTGCTGGCAACCTTCATCGCGGCGCTGGCGGCTTACGGCCTGTCGCGCAGCAGCCTGCCCGGACGACAGCTCTGGACCTATGTGCTGATCCTGTTCTCGTCGGTGGTCACTGGCACGGCCAGTATGGTGCCGATCTTCCGTCTGGTTTATGACCTCGGCCTGATTAACACCCATATCGGCGTGATTTTATCCATGACAGGCGGGCTACTACCCTCGGCGATTTTCATCATGCAGGACTTCGTTGAAGAAGCACCGCGCTCTTATGAAGAGGCCGCCATGGTGGCGGGCGCGTCGTCGCTACA
>DATGQJ010000604.1:0-4063 GCA_035304265.1 Oceanobacillus sp. | reverse complement strand
GGCGAGACTTTGGCGATGCCGACATCGGTGATCACCCAGAGGTACTCGTCAGCGATGGCAGCGCCGATCACGCGATCACGTTGACCTGCCAGCTTAATGCCGCGCATCCCGCCAGCGCCCAATCCGGTTGGTCGGACTTCGCTTTCTTTGAATCGGATCGCCTGTGCTTCGGCTGTCGTCAGGACGACCTCGTCTTCGCCAGAGGTGATGAAGACCCAGCCGAGTCGATCCTCTTTTTCAATGTCCATCACTTTAAAGACGTTCGCCATCAAGCCGGGTAAGTCTTCCATGCGCAGCCGCTTGACTTCGCCGCCTTCGGTGACGAAGAACAGGAAGCCCGTCTCTAAATCGGATGGAATACTGAGCACAGCGGCGATTTCGTGTCCGTTCTTGAAGGCGCTCAAATCTCGGTATGACGAGCCATCCTGCGGATTATTGACCTGTGGTAGCTGATGGACGGGAATGGTCGCGCCATAGCCATCGGTGGAAAGCAGATAGAGGGTGTGCCCCGTCGTGCTTTCGAGAATGAAGCGCGGCGGTTCTTTCATATCCGCCGTGACTTTGGGCGGGGTGGTTTCGTAGCTGCGCCCGATCTTGCCCGTCACCGTCAGCGTGACCCACGTATTTTCCTGCGGCACAAGGAATGCTGCGCCGTTGATCGGTGCGGTAGCAGTATCACCGACGATGATAGTGCGGCGCGGGTCGCCATATGCCTGCTTGATAGCGGTCAGTTCGTCGGCGATGACCTCGCGCATTTTGACCTGACTTTGCAGCAGCCCCTCAAGGTATTTGATCAATTGGATGCGCTCTTTGTATTCGTCTTCAATCGCTTTGCGTTCCAGTGCAGCGAGGCGGCGAAGCTGCATACTGAGAATCGCATCTGCCTGAATTTCGGTGATCTTCAAGAGGTCGATCAGGTTTTTACGGGCGGTATCGACGGTGCGTGATTTGCGAATGGTGGCGATCACTTCGTCGAGTTTGTCGAGCGCCTTGAGCAAGCCTTCGAGCACGTGAGCGCGTTCGCGGGCGCGGGCAAGTTCGTATTCGCTGCGCCGCCGCACCACTTCCAGACGATGATCGAGATAGACACGCAAACACTGTTTCAGACTGAGCGTGCGCGGCTCGCCGTTGACTAGCGCCAGCATGATAATGCCGTAGGTTTCTTGCAGCGGCGTAAGCTGGAACAGCCGCGCCAGCACCGAAGTCGCTTCCGCGCCGCGTTGCAGTTCGATTGCCAGCCGCAAGCCCTGACGGTCACTTTCGTCGCGCAGGTCAGCAATGCCTTCGATCTTGCCGTCGCGCACGAGGTTGGCGATACGCTCAATCAGGGCGGATTTGTTGGTTTGGTAGGGGAGTTCGCTGACGATGATGCGCGATTTACCGCGTCCCATGTCTTCGATGTGGACACGCGCCCGCATGATGATTTTGCCACGTCCGGTAGCGTAGGCGCTGACCAGCGATCCTTCGTCGGTTTCGTCATCGTCGGCGTGATGGTAGACCAGACCGCCGGTGGGGAAGTCGGGACCTTTGATGAACTGCATCAAGTCCTGAATGCTGATCTCATCCATCTGATCCCAATTTTTGAGCATGTACACCAGCGCGTCACATACTTCGCCTAAGTTATGGGGCGGAATGTTGGTGGACATGCCGACGGCGATGCCTGACGACCCGTTGACGAGCAAATTGGGAATCGCGGCGGGAAGCACCAGCGGTTCTTGCAGCGACCCGTCGAAGTTTTCGCCGAAATCGACGGTATCCATAGTGATGTCGGTGAGTAGTTCTTCGCCGATTTCGGTCATGCGAGCTTCGGTATAACGCATTGCCGCCGGTCCGTCGCCGTCGATGCTGCCGAAGTTGCCCTGACCATCCACAAGCGGATAGCGCATGGAGAATTCCTGCGCCATACGCACCAGCGATTCGTAGACTGCCGAATCGCCGTGTGGGTGATATTTACCGAGTACCTCACCGACGATACGAGCGCTTTTCTTATAGGCGCTGTCGGCACGCAGCCCCATATCGTACATAGCATAGAGAATGCGGCGATGGACGGGCTTCAGTCCGTCGCGGGCGTCTGGTAGCGCACGTGCCACGATCACGCTCATGGCGTAGTCCAGATACGCCTCGCGCATCTCCTGACCAATATTGACTTGTCGAACCAAACCCGTTGTCATAAAGCTGTCCTGTGTTTCAGCGGTTGCCGCCTCATTGTATGAAAAAAAACGAGCGTGTCAATTGAACAGATGTTCGTATTATACCACGAATCGTCCCGTCCGAGACAAGTCCATTTCCCCAAATTTGAGCGCCATTTCTCAGAAATTACCAATATTCAGGAAATTTTTACTGTGCTACTATAGCTCTTTATGAGACGATTCTTCCCATTCAACCCATATCACATTCTAATTGTCGGGATGCTGGTTGCCTCTTTTGGCTGCCAGCCGCAGATTATTTACGTGACGCCGACGCCTGATCCCACCAATGCGGCGCAGCAGACCGCTGACGCGCAGGTGGCGGCGCTGCCGACGAACACCGCGACATCAACTTCAACGGCGATACCGCCCACCGCTACGTCAACGGAAACCGCCGTCCCTCCGACCGCGACAGATGTTCCGGCTACCGCGACGTTTACCGCAACGGCGATACCGCCCACCGACACGCTCCCGCCGGTCACGGTTGAAATTCCGCCTGTGACGCCGGGACCCACATCTCCGGTTCGGGGACCGATCATCGGGGAAGACTACGCGCTGCCCGCGACGCTCGTCCCGCCAACGCCGGAAGGTGTGACGGCGACAGAAGGACCGTCGCCAACGCCGCTTCCGCCGGATGTAACGCCTGTGCCTATCAACTTGCCCAACCTTGATCCCGCGCAGATAGGCATCCAACTGGATGTCAATCTGGATCAGGACGACTGGAACGCGGCGATGGAGAACATCGAGCGATTGGGCATCAGGTGGGTCAAGGTGCAAATCCCGTGGCGCGATATGCAGCCGGATTGCAGCGCAAACACCGGTCTCGCGTTCTTCCGCCGGGTGGAGCAGCACATCGAAGACGCCAATCGACGTGGATTTCAGGTGTTGGTGAGCATCGTCAAAGCGCCGGGGTGTGCCCGCTCGAATCGCGCGGAAGATGGTCCGCCGGATAATCCGCAGGCGCTGGCGGATTTCATCACGTTTATGTTCAACGAGATCAACGCTGGTGATCGTCCTGAGGACTGGGCGATTTACGGGCATTACATCGACGCGGTTGAAATCTGGAATGAACCGAACCTGCTCCGCGAATGGCAGGGGACACTGCCGTTCACCGGACAGGGGTATATGCAGCTTTTCCGCCCCGCGTATGAGGCAGTACGGGCGGTTTCGCCGGATATTCCGGTCATCACGGCAGGGCTTGCACCGACGGGGAATACGCCGGGTTCGCGTAATGACCGTGAATTCCTGCGGGAGATGTATGCGGCGGGACTGGCGAGAATCAACGATCCCAACCTGTATATTGGCGTGCATCCTTATGGATGGGGCAACCCACCGGATGCGACCTGCTGCGATAATGTCGATGGGCAAAGTTGGGACGACCAGCCGCAGTTCTTCTTCCTCGATACGCTGAACCAGTATCGCCAGATCATGGTGGAGAACGGCGACGCCAACCGTCGCATGTGGGTGACAGAGTTCGGTTGGGCGTCGTGGGATGGCTTACCCGGTGGTCCGCCGGACGGCGATGGCTGGATGGCTTACAACAACCGCTGGGCACAGGGCGGGTATACCATCCGCGCCTTCCAGATCGGGCAGGAAACCGAGTATATCGGACCGATGATCCTGTGGAATTTGAACTTTGCGGTGCTTTCCAGCTTGCTTGAGCAGCGCGACGAACGCGCGGCATACAGCCTGATCGTGCCGGGTTCGGCTTGTCAGTCGGAATTGAACAGCACTTCGACTACCGAACGCCCGTTATACTGGATGCTGTTTGATGCGGTCAGACCTGAAATACAGTTAGGCGATTTTTGCGGCGTTCCGCCTGTGCCGCTGCCGGGACTGCCGTAAATACGCACTCCCCAAGCAAGAGTGGAATAGGC
>DATGQJ010000603.1:0-5262 GCA_035304265.1 Oceanobacillus sp. | reverse complement strand
CGACAACGAAGCTAACGGGCAGGTGACGCAGCTTGACGATCCACCCACTGAATCGCTGAACTATCTGGTATTCAGCCCGGATGACAGTTATCGCCTTGCCGTTGCCAGTGGAGATACCATCAGCATTCTCGGCGAGCAAGCGGTTGGCTTATACGATGTGCCGAACAACCGCTTGATCACCCGGTTTTCAGCCAACTTTTGGGTGAACGGGATCGCATTCAACAGTGAGGGGACGCAGTTTGCGTGGCTGGATAGATCGCTCCACGTCCACGATCTAGAGTCTGACAGCGAAATCTTGAACGTTCCGTTGCAAATGCCGCTTCTAGGTGCAGTAGCATTTACACCCGATGACAGCACTATCGCCTACACCGATCAATCTACGATTGTGCTGATTTCGCCGGATGAACCGGAAGAAAGGCGGGTATACGAAGCCGTTGATGGTTTAATTCCCGGCAAGATGACTTTTTCGCCAGACGGCAGCCTGCTTGCGGTTGCGAGCATTCCGGGTGAAGGCAGTCCGGGCGGGGCGTCGGTATTGACCATCTTCGATGTCGAAACCGGAGACGTGATTATCGAGCAGGAATTGGAATCTCTATGGTCGCTGGCGTTCAGCCCGGATGGGACGATACTGGTGATCGCCCAAGCCAACGATGTGATTTTCATGACCGTACCGTGAGGGAGAAACGCGCAGGGGCGATCCGTGGATCGCCCCTACCATTAGCGTCCGAAATCCTTGTTTGCGGAGAAGGTGCGCACGAGGTAGATCAGCACAATTGAACCAACCACGCCCGCAACGATCCGCCCGATGATACCCTCTGTCGTCGCGCCAGCGCCGATCAAGCTAAAGAGGATGCCGCCGATGATACCGCCGCCAAGACCGAGCAGAATATTCCCCAGAGCGCCGTAGCCCTGCCCGCGCATCAATTTTCCAGCCAACCATCCGATCAACGCCCAGATCAGAACGGGAATCAACACACCAAAAAGAATGTCGAATGCTGTCGAAATTGCAAACAGCACAACCAAGCCAACCAGAACCAGAACGATCAACACTCCCATTTCAGACTCCTCCTATCATGCACTTATGTTTATAAATACGCACAAAGACAGCAAGAGTTGCGCTTTAACGCACAGAGAGCGCGACAGCATCGGCTAGGTGGCGCACCGTGTCCAGTTCACCGGGCGCAGCAACACCAACGACGATAGCATAGAGATCACGCCCCTCAAGCTGGATGCCCACCATCACCGCATCAAAGGTTTCACTGCTGAATTCCACTCGCCCGACGGCGCGATCTGCAAGGGACGACATTTCCAGTTCGGCGGTGGTCTCGAAGTCCGCCAGCATACGCTCGCCGAATTGCTGCAAAATCGCCTCGATGGATGGGGTCTCCCTCACGCCGAACGTGTTTGCTGACCCTACCGCCACCACCAACGCCTGCTCACCAGCGGCAATTTGTGGGACGCTGGTATTCAGCGCTTGCGCTGCTAACGGCGTACTGCCGAGATAAATTGCGCCAGCCTCCGCATTGGGCGAAAAAATTCCTTCCACCCAGCCTGAGGGGTAGTACACGATGAAAGCGTTGTTGGGCGCGACGAATCGATTATCCAACAGCACACCCGCTTCAACACCCGCTTCAGCACAGGCATCGGTGATCTCCGCCAGCGCTGCTCGTACTTCGGCAATCTGGGTTAGCCCTGCCTCGGTATCGCCGCCGGATGCCGCCGCCTGTGCCTGCAAGAGTTCAGCCACGACATCGCTCAGGTCGATAGCGCAATCCTGTGAGCTGGCGGCAAAGATGGGAATGCAGGTCACAACGATAACGACTGCGATTAATTTACGCATGATCACAATCTACCTTCCACACGGATTGACAGGGCAATGGCATCGACTATCGGACGCAGCGCATCCATTTCGTCGGGCGCAGCGATACCGATCACCATCATATAGCGTTCGCCCGCCCGATACTCGATCACCGTGAATCTCGCTGCGAAAGTGTCGCCGCTAAATTCAAATCTGCCCGCGCGGTGGTCGTTATTTGTGAAGTATTCTACGCTGGAGATATTGGGGTATTCATCCTTGATGTCTCCGATCATGCTTTCGATGACCGATTCCAGCGTTTCAGGGGCTTCGCCGCCTGTGAAGGTGGACAGTGTGCCGAAGAAAAGCCCGACAAGCTGCTCGCCTGACCGCAGGGACGGCTCATTTCCGCCAGCTTCTTCAATGGCATTGGCGCTGCTGCCCACGAAGACGATTGCAAGGTCGCTGCCTTCGGAGTCGTACTCGCCAAACACCCAATCGTCGGGATAGCTGAAACTGAAGCTGTCGTCAGGCGCTTCAAAGGTTTGCCCAAGCGTGATACAGCCATCCGTAACCGTCTCCAACGCGGCTTGCATTTCGCCAATCAGGGCAAGCGCGGCGGACGTGTCGCCCGCATCTACGGCTTCCTGCGCCTCAGACAGCAGGGTTTCGACTTCGCTCAGATCGATGTCGCAGGCTTCTTCCTGTGCCATAACAGGAATCGCCAGCAGCATGACCGCCAGGACTACAAGCAGCTTTCGCATGAGTTAACCTCCCTGTGCCGCCGAAGCAGCCATTGACACGATGGTCGCGCGAAAGGCTTCCAACTCGCCTTTTGCCGCCGCACCCGCGACAACAGCATACTGCCTGCCCGGTTCAAGTTCGATGATGACCATCAATCCGTCGAAGCCATCCCCCGTGAACTCGAACTGAGCGGCAACGCGACCATCGAGCATGAAATATTGAGGACTACCACGCACCAGATAGAAAGTGGCAAGCGTTGACTGAAAGTGGCGGCTCACGCCTTCGAGACTGGCATCGACGGGTTGGTTGCCCGCGACGACGGTGGGCGAACCAAACACGATCAGAGCGCCCTGCTGTTCGGCGTTGAGACTCGGTGAGGCGGTTTGCAAGGTTTCCACTGCCGCGTCGTCTGTGCCGATGATGATGCTGCTTCCGCTTGCCGTCTCGATGAGCGACCAGCCCACCGGATACTGAATCGAAAAACCAGTATCTTCAGAGACAAAGGTTTCCTCTACGTCAACCTCTGCCGTGACGGTGGGCAGGTCGCAGCGCGATTCGATCCGGTTGAGCGCCTCGTCTGCTTGCGCGATCAACGCAAGCGCTTGACCCGGTTCGCCGCGGGCGGCGGCTGCCTGCGCTCGTGTGAGCGTCGCCGTGACGCTGCTCAAATCGATCTGGCAGAGCGAATTCTGCGCACTGACCGCAAAAGGCATCGCCAGAATGAAACCTAGAGCCAAGAGTGTTTTACGCATGGTGTCCTCTTCTTAACATGGACAGACGTTATTTGTCGCTGCTTTGTTCCTTGCGCTTTTTGCCTTTCGCCGGTTCACGCACTACTTCCAGCAGCCAGCGGTAGCCGTAGGGCGGCAGCACGACGTATTCGCCAATTTCCTCATCGGGATTGAGCGCATCTTCAAAGGTCACGCCTTCCGGCAGAACGATGGTATCGGGATAGTCCGAGAGATTGTGCAGCGCCAGAAAGCGTCTGTCTTCTCCATGCCGCCAGAAACAAGGCGCGGAGCGTGGCGCTTCTTCCAACCATTCCAATCGGGCAGCGGCGAGCATAGGCAACTGCTTGCGAATGAGGTTCATCTTACGCACGAGATGAAGCAAGCTGTTCGGGTCGGCTTGCTGCTTGGCGACGTTGACATTCTGGAAGCCGTATTCAGGGTCACGGATGACGGGCGAATACAGGAGGTCCGGCGGGGCAGCGGAGAACCCGGCGTTCACCTCGTCTTCCCACTGCATCGGCGTGCGCACCCCATTGCGATCCGGCAAACCCACGTTATCGCCCATGCCGATCTCGTCACCGTAGTAGAGAACGGGTGTGCCGGGCAGCGTGAACAGGAGCGAGTGCATCAACTCCAAACGAGCGCGGTCATTTTCGAGCAGCGGTGCAAGGCGGCGGCGAATGCCGAGATTGATGCGCTGGCTGTATTCCGGCGCATAGTAGTTCCACATGAATTCGCGCTCTTCGGGCGTGACCATTTCCAGCGTAAGTTCGTCGTGGTTGCGCAGAAAGGTCGCCCACTGGCAGCCGGGCGGAATAGAGGGCATCTGATTCATCACTTCGATGATGGGTGTTTTGTCTTGTTTCGCCAGCGCCATGAAAAGACGGGGCATCAGCGGAAAGTTGAAGCACATCTGAAGCTCGTCGCCGTTCCCAAAATAGGGCAGCAAATCTTGGGGCCACTGGTTCGCTTCCGCCAGCAGCAGCCGACCCGGATAGTGCTCGTCCACTAATTTGCGCACCTTCTTCAAAAACTCGTGCGTTTCCGGCAGGTTCTCGCAGTTCGTGCCTTCACGCTCGAATAGATAGGGAACAGCATCCAGACGGAAACCGTCTACGCCCAGATCAAGCCAGAACTTGAGCACCCGCAGCATTTCTTCTTGAACGCGCGGATTGTCATAATTGAGGTCAGGCTGAGTGCTGTAAAAGCGATGCCAGTAGTATTCGTGAGTGGTGGCGCTGTACGCCCAGTTGGACGGTTCGGTATCGAGGAAGATGATACGCGCATCGGCATATTTGTTGGTGTCCTCAGACCAGACGTAAAAATCACGCAGCGGTGAATCTTTCCCACTGCGCGATTCCTTAAACCACGGATGCTGGTCGGATGTGTGGTTCAACACCATGTCGATGATGATCTTCATGCCCCGCTGATGGACTTCTTCCACGGTGAGCATGAAGTCTTCGAGGAAACCGTAGCTGGGATGAATACTGTAGTAACTGGAAACGTCGTAGCCGTCGTCCTTTAGCGGTGACTGGTTGATGGGCAGCAGCCAGATGCAATCCACCCCAAGCCATTGCAGATAATCCAGCTTTTGGCGCAATCCGGCAAAATCGCCGTGACCGTCGCCGTTGCTATCGTAAAAAGCCCGCACGTAAAGTTCATAGAATACCGCGTTGTAATACCATTCCATAGCCTAACATTCCATCGAGTAGAAAATGCCGATTAAACGCGAGGAGTGTAATCGTTTAAAGTTGGAGTTTCAACAGGTGGGGAATCAAAACGCGCACGACTTGGTGACCGTGCGCGTCAGAGGGTTAAAGATCGAATGCTTTTTGCTTGACAAGGGCTGCCTGAGGTTGTTCTACCCGTTTGGGGGTGATGCGGTTGTAAATCGACAACGCCACCTCTGCGAGAACCGCGAACAGGAAGTATCCCACAGCAAAGAGTATGGCAATACAAACGAGTGTTGCAAACAGGGACATGGATACCCCC
>DATGQJ010000602.1:0-2218 GCA_035304265.1 Oceanobacillus sp. | reverse complement strand
ACCAGCGCCAGTGGTCCGTGCTGGAAATCGGCGGAAGAATAGGGTTCGGCAATCACGTAAGTGAGTTCCTTGAGCTTCAGCGCGATTTCGTATGCCGTGGCGTAGTTGTACCCCCGGCTGGCGACCACGCAGTATTCGATGTAGGCGTAGCGTTCCGCCGCGCCAACCGTCGCGTCGAACTGCGCCGTGACCGCCTCGACCCACTGTGGAACCTGTGCTAGCTCATCTTTGCGTTTGCCGTCGTCGGCAAGGGCAGCAGACAGCATTGCCAGCGCCATCAGCGAGGTGGTGTAAGTCTTGGTTGCGGCGACACTGCGTTCCTGTCCCGCATGGAGCGCGATGTTGTATTCGGCGGCTGCGGCAAGTGGCGAGCCGGGAATGTTGGTCAGCGCCAATGTCAGCGCACCCTGCCGCTGCCCTTCTTCGACCACCGCGATAATGTCGGGCGATTGACCGGACTGTGAGATAGCGATCACCAGTGCATCCTGTAGATGGGGTGGCTGCTGATAGAGTGTATATGAAGAGGGAAGTGCCAGCGCCGCAGGAAGCGCATTGATCGTGCTGAACAGATATTGACTGTAGCGGGCGGCATTATCCGAACTTCCCCGCGCCGCCAGCATGACATAGCGCGGGTTGCGTTCTCGAATGACGCGGGCAATGGCATCGATATTATCGCGTTCGTTTTCAAGCAAGCGTTGAAGTGCGGCGGGTTGTTCCAGTATTTCGCTTTTGAGGAAACTCATCAGGCGTCCTTTCACGTCAAGACGCCAATTGTAACGAGTCGCGTGGGGGATAAAAAACGGGTGGTAATCCCCACCCGTTTGACTGCTTAAAACTGTCCCACCGACCAGCGTTCTTTTCCGATGGCTTTTCGTTCGTTCACGCGCACGACCTGTACTTCCAATTGGTAGATGAGCCGCGTGATAAACGGGTTGTCCACCATCTTCATTTTGATCGTTTCCCCATTACGAATCAGGGTGATGTGGTAGATGTTGGTGCGTCGTCCGGCAGTCAGCCAGAATTCTTGCCGAAAGATCACGCCGTCTACCTGCCAGCCATCGTCAAGCGCGGCGAGAAGCGCATTACCGGGGGCATAGTCCTGAGAGGTTGGACTCCAGTAGTGCTTTTCTCCCGCTGCTGGGTCAAACATATCCGCATCTTTAGGCAGCATCCTCGGTATCCTTAACCATTTGGAACCTAAAACCAAACTTAATTACAATTGTTATTTTAGTAGGCGTTGGTGTGGAACGCAATAGATACCGTATGAGCAGTCGATAAGAAACCCGATGCGGATTGATTTACAACTGGATTGGGTGGCTGTGGTCGTGCGGTATCAGGCTAATCGCCCGCTGCCTGTACTCGGTCAGCTTCTTCAAACTGACGCTGGTATAACTGCGCGTACAACCCATTCTTGCGAAGCAGTTCCTCGTGGCTTCCGTCTTCCACGATGCGCCCGCGCTGCATGACGAGGATGCGGTCAGCGTCACGCACGGTACTCAGGCGATGAGCGATGATCAGGCTGGTACGGTTACGCAGCACTCGCGCCAACCCCTGCTGGATCAACGCCTCGGTTTCGGTGTCGATATTGCTAGTCGCTTCGTCCAGAATGAGGATGCTTTGCGGGTTGTGAATCAGCGCCCGTGCCAGCGCCAGAAGCTGCCGCTGTCCGTGTGAAAGATTCGCGCCGCCGGGAAGCAGCGGATAATCATATCCACCGGGCAGCTTTTCGATGAACGGCGCAGCGGACGCCACCTGTGCGGCAGCTTGCATCTGCTCGTAAGTCACCGTCGGATCGAACAGGCGTAAATTGTCGGCAATCGTGCCATTGAAGCAGTAGGGATTTTGTGGCACTACCGTCACGTAATGCCGCAGATCGGACTGACGGATCGCTCGTATATCTACGCCGTCAATCAACACACGCCCCTCGTTCACGTCATAGAAGCGTGCCAGCAAGCCCGCGAGTGAGGTTTTGCCCGCGCCGGTTGCGCCGACAATGGCGATGCGCTGTCCGGGTTCAACGTGAAAAGTCACGTCGCGCAGCACCGGATTGCCTTCTTCGTAGCTGAAGGTGACGTGATCGAAGGTGAAGGAATGGCGTGTCTCGGTGAGGGTGACTGGCTCCGCCGGATCGGTGATGGTCGATTCGACGCGAAGCATTCGGGCAATGCGTTCGCCTGCGGAGAGCGCCATTTGAATTTGCGCGAACTGCTCGGCAAGC
>DATGQJ010000601.1:0-2635 GCA_035304265.1 Oceanobacillus sp. | reverse complement strand
TTGTCCAATGGCTCGACCAGCACCGAGATTTTGCCACCACACGCCAGCCCGACTTCCCATGCAGTATCGTCGCTCACGCCGAAGTGCAGCAGGCGAGGTTTTCCTTTGGCGAGGCTTTCGAGCGCTTCTTCGACCACTGTCGTTTCCACACAACCGCCGCTGACCGAGCCGATCATTGCCATGTCCGACGACACACCCATCTTCGCGCCGCGCTGTCGTGGGGCAGAACCCCACGTGTCCACGACTGTCGCCAGTGCTACCTGCCGCCCTTCGCGCACCCACTCGTCTATGGTTGAAAGAATGTCCAGCATAGTGATTTATCTTCTCTCGAAAATTTTCATTCCAACGGAGTGCCAAATCCATCTGATAAACAGATAATTAACAGGAGAATGTTTGAAAATGGTTAGTAACCTCTCTATACTCGTTGGGTCTTCTCGCTAAACACGACTTTGCGGTTTTCGATCCGAGCGTTTCCAATCCACCCGCCAGAGTTCGCGTGCCAACATCTCCAGACTCGCCAGATTATGCACGGGCAGAAAATCGTCCACGTAGGGCAGCATCGCCTTCGAGCCGCGTGTCAGCGGTTCGTATTCGGGCGAGCCAAGCAGCGGGTTCAGCCAGATGAAACGGTGACTGTGACGCTGTAACCGCGCCGCTTCCTGCCTTAATAGTTCTGGATCACCGCGATCCCAACCGTCGGTGATCATCAGCACTACCGCGCCGCGTCCCAGCACCCGCCGCGCCCAACGATAATTGAAGGTGTGCAGCGCGTCACCGATGCGCGTGCCGCCGCCCCAATCGCTGACCAGCGAACCAACTTCTTGCAGCGCGGCATCCACCGATTTGCGCCGGATTGGGCGTGTGATGCGCGTCAATCGCGTGCTGAACACGAACGACTCGACCTGATAGATGCTGTTCGCCAGCGTATGAATGAAATGCAGCAGCAGGCGGGTGTAGCGTTCCATGCTCCCGCTTACGTCGCAGAGCAGCACCAGCGGGCGCGGCTTATCCTTCAACGAGCGCGTGGGCAGCACCAGCGTTTCGCCGCCGTAGCGCAGGTTGCGCCGGAACACCCGCCGCAGGTCGATGTCCGACCCGCCGCCCGCACGGAAACGCCGAGTTTTGCGCACCCCAAGCGACCACGAAAGTTTTTCCATCAACTGCCGCGCCGCCGCGATTTCTTCGCCCGTCATCTCGGCGAAGTCTTTATGGCGCAGCGTTTCCTGCGTGCTGAAGGTCGGGACGATGGCGATCAGGTCGGGAGAGATGGCGGATTTCGTCTCAGAATTGGTTTCAGGGCTTGCTTCCGGCGGGGGCAGAAACTGGGTCTTTCTCTCGCGGCGCTCGCCCAACGATTTCAGGTCGAGCGTCGTCCAATCGCCCCGGCGGTAGCGCCAGAAATAGCGGAATGCCTCATCGAACAGTTCCAGATCGCGCTGCCGCGTGACGATCAGCGCTCGCATGGTATGGTAAACGTCCTGCCGGATACCGAGATCGATAAATTGCAGGGCGCTGGCGACTTCCAGCATCCGGTTCGGGGTCACGTCCATGCCCAACGCGCGGCACACTCGCCCGAACAGCAGCAGGTTATGCAGCAGCTTGCCGCCGCTGTAGGGTGTACCGTCGTCGCCTACGTAGAGGCTGGGGAATTCCGACATGATGTAATCGCCATCAACAAAAGATGCAGATGCCGTTTAACAAAATAAGACGATTGTAGGGACACCGTCGTGTCCGCCGCCTGATTATCGGACACGCAGTTGCGTGTCCCTACAATAATCCGTCTTTATTTGTTAAACAGCGTCATATCCTGATTGTTCCTATGAAATTCGGCGTAAAATCGGGCGGACAGAACCCCTCTTTCCGCATTTAATAATCAAACCGCATCGTGTGCGCCAACGCTCTCTCAGTGATCCGTTTCCTTCACTTCAAATCCGCCATGACCCGCGCTCGTTCCAGCAACGCCTGAATTTGCGCCGAGTCTAAAAGCTGGGTGTCGTCCTGATACTTGAGAATCACGCCGACGGTATCCTGCACGATGTCGATGGAAAGTTCGTGTTGGTCGAGCGCCACCAGCGCGGTTGTCCAATCCAGCGTTTCCGCCACGCCGGGCGCTTTGAACAGTTCCATCCGGCGCAGTTCCTGAATGAACGCCGTGACCTGTTTCGCCAGATAAGGCGCGACTTCCGGCGCTTTCGCCTGCACGATGCTCAATTCCTTCTCGAAGCTCGGATAATCGATCCAGTAGTACAGGCAGCGCCGTTTGAGCGCGTCGTGGATTTCGCGGGTGCGGTTGGACGTGACCATCACAACGGGCGGTTCTTCAGCCCGTATCGTGCCGAGTTCGGGGATCGTCACCTGAAAATCCGACAGCAGTTCGAGCAAAAATGCCTCAAATTCCTCATCGGCGCGGTCAATCTCGTCGATCAACAGCACAGGTGGGCGACCATTCGCGCTCAGTTCCAGCGCCCGCAGCAGTGGACGCGCCTGCAAAAACTCATGGGTGAACAGGCTGGCACGCATCTCGCTGCGGTTCGCGCCGCTGGCTTCCAGCAGACGCAGGTGCAAAAGCTGCTGCGCGTAATTCCATTCGTAGACCGCTGCGCTCACGTCTAAGCCTTCGTAGCATTGCAACCGG
>DATGQJ010000600.1:0-3082 GCA_035304265.1 Oceanobacillus sp. | reverse complement strand
GCGAAATCAGCACCGCGATGAGGATCAGCCCGACAACGAAGAGAATCATCATAATGCCGCCGAGAACCAGAAAAGGGGTGGATGGACGCCGCATAAAAGCACCTCCCTGTGCCTGTGCTTACTATCGTCCATCTCATGCGGCGCGTCAAGTTGAGATATGTCGGTGTAGGGGCGAGTCACGACTCGCCCGAACGTCGTCTACTTCGCCGTGACGTGTACCGATTCGGAGATGTGGCGGTTGGGCGGACCCAGCAAGTCGGCGGCAGTTGCACCCTCGGCAATCGGCACGCGGAAGACCGTCTGCGGTTCACCACCGTTGACCGAAGCGTACATCTCGAATGCCGGATACGATTCAACCAACCCGTCGAACGACACGGCGGCGCTCTTGCGATCTTCGGTCAGCGCCACGCGGATCGTGCCTTCATAGTCGAGGTTGGGCATGATCTTCACCGTTGCAACGGCGAGGCACGGGTTCTTGGATGAGGCTTTGAGGGCAGCAGAAAAGCCGAGTCCGTTTTCCCAGAACTCGACTTCGCTGAAATGCATGTTTTCTGTGCTGCCCGTTTTCCTGCATTTCTCCCTGCCTGTTTTTGGATCAACCTCGATTGTTTCGTAACAATGATGGAATTCGTATACCTGTTTCTCCCGCACCAGATCAACTTCCATCTCCGAATGCATCTGCGCGGGTGCGTGGATGTCGTCACTGAAATCGCGCTGGTCGGTGAGGAAGGCTCGCTTAAGCAGCATGATCATGGTTTTGCCGCTGTGTTCACCGTCACCGGGAACGGGAAGTGCCTGCTCGTGCTGCCCCGGAATAAATGCTTTCATCCATAACTTCATCGTCTTGATGGTTACGCCGTTGGTGCCTGCGTGAACCCCGTTGGGAATTGCGGCTTGGTCAGTCATTATAGGTCTCGCTTATCAATGATGCTTGAAATGTGATTTGTCATTATCATAGCAGGGCTTTATGTAAAATGAAATAGTAGGATGATTAAAAAATCGGGGCATCCGCGCCCCGATTCTGTGGAAATTGGCTGGAAGGAAGCCAACCAATTTCCAAGTCACGCCTGATAAGCAGGCTTGCAGCAGAAGTTCTATATGAACGGTAGAAATCGCCGGATCGCACGCATCGCATCCACGCCAAAACGAGTCAGCGAATCCGCCTGCGTAAGCGCTGGTTTTGCCAGCAAAGCCCTATCCACCACAATCGACTGCGGCTTGACGAAACGCATGATCCCTTCGGGTCCGTTGCGCCGTCCAACCCCGCTATCCTTGACGCCGCCCATCGGAACGGATGGTGTGCCAAACGTCATCTGTGGACGGTTGATCGCCACGTCCCCGCTTTCGATGCGGGTAGCGAGTTTTTCGCCCCGTCTCAAATCGCGGGTGAAGACGCTTGCTGACAGCCCGTATTCATTGTCATTCGCCAGCCGGATCGCCTCATCCGCATCTTTCACACGCATGATCGGCAAGACGGGACCGAAAGTTTCCTCTTGCATCACTTTCATGGTGTGATCGACATCCACCAGCACCGTCGGCTCATAGAATAACTCGCCGAGTTCAGGGCGTCGCTTGCCGCCCACAATGATCCGCGCTCCCTTTTCTACCGCGTCACGAACGTGTTCCTCGGTGCGTTGCAGTTCTCGCTCGTTGGTCATGCTGCCGACGTGGGTGTCGTAGTCATTCTCTGTGCCCAGCTTCATCTCTCTGGCATAGTGCTGGATGCGCTCGACAAAAGCATCGTAGATAGCGTCTTCCACATATGCCCGCTCGATGCTGATACAGGTTTGCCCCGCGTTCTCCATCGCGCCCATCAACGCACCGCTGGCGGCAAGGTCGAGGTCGGCGTCTTTCAGCACGATCAACGGGTCTTTGCCACCCAATTCCAAACTGTAGGGAATCAATCGCTTTGCGGCTCGGACGGCGACTTTTCGTCCGGTGGCGGTGCTTCCGGTGAAAGAGATGTAATCAACCTCATCGATCAACGCCTCTCCCGTCCGTCCATCTCCGGTGACGATCTGGATCACACTCTGGGGGATGCCGACGCTGTGCATCAGCTTGACGGCATACTGCGCCACGAACGGGGTGACTTCACTCGGCTTGATCACAACGGTATTGCCTGCGATCAACGCCGGAATCAGATCGATGAAGGCGTTGAGCAGCGGGTAATTCCAGGGCGTGATGAAGCCTGCTACGCCATGAGGCTTAAAGTAAACCTTGGTTCGCTGGCGAATCGGGAAGGCAGCAGGACGCGCCTGTGGACGCAGCAAACGAGGTCCGTGATAGGCATAGTATGTGATTGTCGTGTCGAGCACGGCGACTTCGGCGTAGGCGCTGCCCTTGCTCTTGCCTGTTTCCCGCCGGATCGCGTCCATAGCATTTTCGCGGTCACGCCAGAGCGCTTCGCCCCACGCTCGCAGCAGTTTTGCCCGGTCACGAGCGCCCCGTGCCTCCCAATCCGGTTGTGCCATCCGCGCTTGTTCTACGACGGCACGCACTTCCTCACGAGACATCACCGGCACTGTGCCAATCGTCTCGCCCGTGATCGGGTTCGTCACCGCGATCTGCTCACCGGGGCGTTCCATTACCGCCATAGGTCGCTCCATACCCAAAAATCTATTTTCGATTCGATTACGGGTTGATTTTAGCCAGATCGCATCCATTTGACTACGTACACCCAATAACGCTTGGCGTGAGTGCTGTTCATCTCTATCATCGTTGTATGGGACAAGGAGCTTATATGCTGCGCTGTGGGATTGATTTAATCGAAAATCGGCGGGTGGCGAAGGGGATTGAACGGCTCGGCGAACGTTTCCTCAACCGTTTTTTTACGCCCGGTGAGCGTGCCGACTGCGAAGATCAGCCGCACCGCCTTGCCGCACGACTCGCCGCGAAGGAAGCGGTGGCGAAGGCGCTTGGCACGGGCATCGGTGACGTAGGCTGGCGTGAGATCGAAATTCGCTGCGGCGAACGCGGACGCCCCTACCTGCTTTTACACGGCGCGGCAGCGAAACTTGCCGAATCCATGGGCTTGACCCAGTGGGATGTCAGCCTCACCCATACTGCCGATTATGCTAGTGCG
>DATGQJ010000599.1:0-2958 GCA_035304265.1 Oceanobacillus sp. | reverse complement strand
CGCTTGCTTATCCCAGCAGATGATAAGTAATGCGGATTCAGGGTCATCGACCTGTTCGAGGAAATGAGCGGAGACAAAGCCGGGGCGCGAACGCACGCGCGGCAAATATTCCTGCTCAATCACATGACGCATCTGCGCCATCGTCCCCATGGGAACGCGGATGGTACTTGCCTGTGCGTACATCGCTGGCACTCCTATGTCACTTGTCTGTATCCAACCATAGATTCAGGCTTGAGCGCAAGATGTATCGAAATGAATCCCTATGCATACTATACAAAACAATCTTCGCCGATGATCATGAAGGTTCGCTAAAAGAGGCGTGACATTCCTCCTGTATATTGGGTTACAATCGACTGAACGGGTACCCTAAGACAAGGAAACGTTACATGAAGAAAGTGCTTGTGCTCTTTATCCTTCTGCTGCCGCTTTCGGGCGTGCTGGCGCAAAAAGACCCCACTCCCACAGTGCCTTCAGCAACTCAAGAGGCTGAGGACGAATCTGCTGATTTCGCGGAAGTTATTGCCGATGCGCCGCAGTCGCGTCTGGAAGACGGTGGCTTCGTCGTCGGTGACCCTGATGCACCGATCACGATTGTCGAGTTTTCCGATTGGGCGTGCCCGCACTGTCAGGCTTATCGTGAAGTGCTTGAGCCGATACTGGCAGAGTACATTCCGCTTGGGATGGTGCGTTATGAGTTGCGTCCATTCCCCACCGCAGGCGGTGAAATGACTATCTTCGCCGCGCAAGTGGTCGAATGTGCCGACGAATTGAGCGAAGGCGGATTCTGGCAGAGCTATTTTGTGCTCTACGATCTCGCAGTGGAAAGGAATTATGACGTTACCGGCATTCTCGATGCCATCACCACCGAACTGGACATTGATCAAGCGGAACTGCTGGATTGCCTTCCCGATGCCGAGCAAATCCTTACCGATTTCGATCTTGCCATCGATCTCGGCGTTCAGGGGACGCCTGCCGTGTTGATACGCTACGGCGACGGTGAACCGCAGTTCATCGAACTCGATGGCGAAACCTATGATCTGGGAGGACCGCCGGAAGAAGTGCTCCGAACGGTCATTGAAGAAGCGGAGGAGATGGAAATTCAACCCACTCCCACCAGTGGAAAATAGTAACAAAGAGGGAGGAGCGAGGCAGAAACTCGCTCCTTTTTCTTTTACATGAGCGGAGTATGAATCATTGTCAAAAAATATATAAATTTCTTGTGAATTGATGCTTGATTTATGATTTATCCATTATGATCAAGATAGTGTAAGGGCGCTGCATCAGCGGGAGACGCGAATGATCGCATTAATGGATGAACGGGAAGCAGACGCTGTGGAAACAGTTCTCCCGCTGATGCTCGTCGCCGACGACGAACCCAGCAACCGCCTTTTACTCCAACGGCTGTTTGAACGTGAATTTCGGGTGATTTGCGTCCAGAATGGTCGAGAGGCGCTTGACATGCTTCTGCAAGCGCCGTTCGATCTGGTTTTGCTCGACGTGATGATGCCGGTCATGAACGGGATAGAAGTGCTTCAGCAGATGCGCAGCAAGCCCGCATTGGCAGAACTCCCCGTCATTCTCGTGACCGCGCTGGCAGAAACCCGCTACATCGTTCAAGGCTTGCAAATGGGCGCTAACGATTACGTCACCAAGCCGCTTGAAACCGATGTGCTCCGCGCCCGTGTGCAAACCCAGTTGACGATGAAACGGCTGTTAGACGAGCGTAAGGAACACATTCTGGAGTTGGAAGCTGCGCATAAGTTTCAGGAGCGCAGTTTTCAGATGGCGTCTCATGACCTGAAGGGACCGTTGGGCAACCTGCGCATGGCGCATACCCTTATGCGGAGTTACATGCCCGACGATCCACACGCTCAGGAAATCATGGACATGGCGGAACTCACCGTGAGAAATATGCGCACGGTCATCGAAGAGTTCCTTGATCTGGCGGCGCTGCAAAGCGGCAAAATCGACATCCAGTTGGGCGAAGTGTCCGTCGATGAGGTTATTCGTGAACTGGTATCGCAGTATACCCTCACCGCAACTGAGAAGGACATCGCGTTAAATTCGCTGCCTAGCGGGTTAAGCGTTTGCGCGGATAAAGCGCGGTTTTCACAGGCATTCGCCAATCTGGTCAGCAACGCGCTCAAGTACAGTCCATCAGGGGCAACCGTCACCATCTGGGCGGTGCAGGAAGATGATCGCGTGCGCGTGTGTGTGGCGGATCAAGGACCCGGCATTCCCGCAGGCGAGCGCAACCGCCTGTTCACGCAGTTTGGCAAACTCAGCCCTCGCCCGACCAAAGGCGAGAGCAGTACCGGATTAGGCTTGTGGATCGTGAAGCATCTGGTGGAACTGCAACACGGTTGTGTCGGGGTGGAATGCCCGGAAGAAGGCGGCTCGATCTTCTGGATTGAACTTCCCGCCGCGTAACCTTTCGAGTTCAAGTCTTTCAGGGCGTCGGCTCGCCCATTTTGTTTACCGATGTGTATTCCTTCACTCCTGCACAGTGCCGTTGACTCGCACTCTGCCCTGACCGTCAATGGGAAACGACGCAAGGTTCAAAGTAAACGTGTCGTCGTCGAAGATGAACCGGAAACGGAGTTCGTCGCCCTGCTCAACCCAACGCAGAGTCAACTCGAACGTATTGTCATAGGTCCACTGCCCCTTCGCAGCAATCCTGAGCGCTCCAAAGGTGGGAACTTGCACGACGTTCTCACGAAACACACCGTCTAACCCCACCGTCAGACCCAGTACCCCGCTCGGAATGATTTGTTCAACGTGAGCCTCATCATTGCCGTTGAACGTCATGACAGCTTGCTCAAGACCGTAAGCATTTTCATCCATCACCAGCGTCCTGCCGGAAATCGCCTCGGCAATTTCTGGCAAACGCTCTGGTGGATGAGGCGTCTTTCCCTCGAATTGTTCAATGGCGTCGCTCAATCGTGTGAGTGCTTCGGG
>DATGQJ010000598.1:0-6852 GCA_035304265.1 Oceanobacillus sp. | reverse complement strand
CGCCGCCATCATCGTCGGCGTAATTCTTGCGACCCTCGGACAGAGAAAAGAATAGTTCAACCGCACTCTGACTTGGATTCAACAGGAGCAAATGTGACACGTTTAGCAGTGTTATCGGATATTCACGGCAATTTACCCGCGCTCGAAGCAGTTATGGCGGATATGCAGCCCTTTCAGGTCGATCATGTCGTGCTGCCCGGTGATATTGTGAACTGGGGTCCCTTCAACCGTGAAGTCATGGAACTGGTGACGGTGCAGCGCTGGTCGATGATACGCGGCAACAACGAGTATTACCTGCTCGATTATCTTTCGCCCCGCGCCCCCGAACACTGGAAAGAATTCACCCTACCTCCTTGGCTGCATGACCAGTTGAAGGATTGGTTTTACTTTATTGCCGGATTGCCGGATGAGCTTCAACTCCGCTTCCACGATGCGCCGCCTGTGCGTGTGGTGCATGGCTACCCCGGCAATCCATGGGAAGCCATTTTCCCCGATACGCCCGATGACCGTGTTCGTGAAATGTTGTGCGGTGTGAAAGAGGCTACCGTCATCGCCGCGCACAGCCACATCATCATGGATCGGGTGGTCGATGGCTGGCACATCCTGAACGCGGGTTCCGTCGGTGCGCCGCTGGATGGCATCCGTTCCGCCAGCTACATGATTCTGGATGGCGATTCAAACGGATGGAGGGCAACCCTGCGCCGCGTCGAGTTCGACTACGAGCGCATCTATGCGGAATTCGAGCGTCAGAACTTTGTCGAACGGGTGGGCGTGACCGGAAAGCTGATCATCGAGGAATTCAAAACCGCGCGTTTGCGCGTGCAGCCCTGCCAGATTTGGTGTCGAGAAACCTATCCCGGCGAAGAACTGACCTTCGCCCGCGCCGAAGAATTCTTACAAACAGTAGACCCGAATCCCTATATGCTACCCGTGTATAGAGAAAATCATCACACGGAATAATGTACGTCCTTGGTTATACGTTGAAAGTAACTCAACAATCGCCGCCGCCTCGTTCACCCCTCTCCCCGCTTGCGTGGGAGAGGGGACGGGGGTGAGGGGTACTGAAGCATTCATGCCCCCCTTTGCGTCCGTCCGACATGAAGTGTCGGCATCGCCTTCGCGGTTCAATCATCTTTTCTTCTGCCTACAGAGGGCGACTCTCACCGAATCGCCCCCAGTGCTGGATACTTCGTTTACCGCTTCGCCACCGGAACCTGAATCTCGGTCACATAGCGACTCGGATCAGCATTCGGCTCATAATACAGGTTCACCTCCCGCGATGGACCGACGATGGTATAGCCATTCGCCTCAATCCACTGGAACACCGCATGATTCGCGGCAGGTAAACCGCTGAACGCCCCACGATGTACCGTCGTTGCCGCCTGCGGGATAGCAGGCAGTTCGTATACCGTCACCCGATCATTACCCTGCAAGCCATTGGTCACACCAAGCGCCACCTCTAACTCAAGCGGTTCACACTCCATATTGTGATAAATCGTGATCCCTGCGGGCGGTGTCTCCGTGAAGCGTCCACCGTTCTGCTGAACATACCCGATCAATTCCCCAAACAATCTACCCAGCATTTCCGGGATATGCTCCATATCCTGGGATGTGCCGCGCATGGCGGCGGCGCGTATAGAGGCAACCGGCTTGAGAACTACTTCGTAGTCGGACATCTTTCCCTCCTGTTCGATCAGAAGTAACCGTGCTTCTACGTAGTCGAGACGCGCCTGCTCCTCACGTAATCGCTGCTGGATTTCAGACCTTTTCAGCCGCAGCATACCGCGAATCTGCTCGGCGGGCAGGTCATCGTCCAACAGTTGCCCGATCTGCTCCAGTGAAAGTCCCAACCCCTTCAACGCTAGAATGCGGTTGAGGCGCGGTAACTGCTCGACGGAGTAATAGCGATACCCCGTCCATTGATCGACGTGTACCGGCTTTAGCAGCCCGATGTCGTCGTAATACCGCAGCGTTTTCACTGGCACGAACGCCAGACGTGAGAATTCACCGATCTTGAGCAAGCGTTTCCTCCTACGACGTTTTCAGAATAAACGTTCCAGCAAATGGAGAGTCAAGTCCTCAAAACGAAAAGGGCGAACGTGTGTATGTTCGCCCTTCTCTTCTATCGCCCTCTATCCTGCCCGCAAATTGAACCCCATATACTCGAAGCTGCCGGGCCACACGTCATAGCGCGGCACGTCCTCTGGACGTAACACAGGCGCGGTCAGGGTTTGCAGCGTTCCATCCAGAATCATCTCTTGCAGCGTGTACTCCACCAACAGGCGGAAATCGAGGTCGTTGCGCGGCACAGCCATCGCCATGTACGAACGACTGAACCACACCGCCCGCCCTTCCGAATCCGACAGGATCGCCAGTTCTTCCGGGTACTCTTCCAATGCCGAAATAAACTTCATGCTGTCGCCCATAATCGCGTCGAGGTTGATGTCCGTCGCCGCGAGAATGCGAAACGCCGCGTCCTGTTCGCGCGTGGGATACGGATCGCCCACAATCGCTCGCGCCGCCGCTGCCTGAGCGCGGAGCACGTCCGCCACCCCGGTTTCATTGTTGAATATGCCTACCGCCTTGCCACGCAGATCGCCGATGCTGAAGATATTGCGATCCACTTCCACCAGCAGTTGCAACCCATGCGTCAGATAGTAACCCGTGTAATCCACCCGTCCGGCGTTTGCCCAATCCGGCACAACCCCAACCGCAATGTCCGCCTGACCGCTGGCAACCAGATCGAGCGGATTGTCGCCGGGTACGAATTCCACCGTCACGCCCCAGCGCTGTGCCATCGTATTCACCAGCCCGCGATGAGTCGCGTCCAACCGCCGCTGGCTCTCGGTGGCGTCGTCCGGCAAGTCGTTGATTCCCGCCACGCGCACCGTTCCGCCACTTTGCAAGCGCGGCAGCACGTACTCCGCAGGCAGCGGCACGTCACCGCTAAACTGATCCGGGCGCGGCGCTTCTTCACCCACGTTCGCCCACGTGATCAGCGGGCTTGGCGGATAATCGACACCCGCAAAATTGGCGCGGTGGATTTCGTTCAATCGTCCGCTTTGCAGTAAGAACTGAAGCGTTTTATCCACCAGATTGCGCAGATTCACATCTTGCCGCCGAATGCCCACCGCATACGGTTCGGGCATGACAGGTTCATCCAGAATTCGTGCTACCCCCGGCTGCGATACCGCGCGGCTCAGGCGAACCCGGCTCTCGATCACCCCATCCACGTCGCCACCGAACAACGCCGCTAACGCCGCGTCTAGCGTATAATACGGCACTACTGTAACCGTGTAATCCACCCTGCCGAGCCACCAGTTCGCCGCGATCTCGCCGCGCGACCCAACAACAACGCCAACGCGCCGATTCGCCAGATGCACCGGACCTATCGCTTCGTCGTCATTGCGCACCATCAGCGCCTGCGCATTCGGGTAATAGCCCTGACTGAACTCGATCCGCTGGTCAAGTTCGCGTAAATGCGGCTGTGCTGCCAACAACAGATCGACCTCACCCGCCGCAAGCATGTCAACCGCGTTCTGCCGCGTCACCTGTATGAACTCTACGGTCACGCCCCATGCTTCCGCCATCGCGCGGGCAAGGTCGGCATCAAACCCGGCGACGATCAGGTTGCCGTTTTCGTCGGTGCGCATACTCAACTCACCAAACGGCGGCTCGTTGTAGAGAATGCCCACGCGCACCACCCCCGAATTCTGTATCCGCGCCACTCCCGATTCGCTCGGCAGCGCATCTACAATTGCTACCTCGGTGGTCGGCACCAGCGTCGGCGGCACTAACGTCGGCACGCTCTCCTGTTCCGTAGGCGCAGCCACAATCAGAGGAACGAGGAACAGAAGTACGACACACATCATCAAGAATGATGTCTTCTGTAGGGACACGATGGTATCGTGTCCGCGACTATCCCCGTGTGCCCTCGCGTCTTTCTGCCCCAACTTTTGATCTGCTCGGTTCAATTTGGTCATCTATACAACCCATTTGCCTGTATATAATCCAGCACCGCGTCCGGCACGACGTAGCGCACGCTCTTGCCGGTTTGCAACCGCTCGACAATCTCCGTCGAGGACACATCCACCAGCGGCGCATCAATCATCGTCACCCGCGCTGCCAGTCCGGGGAGAACCGCCTCGTGCATGTCCGGTGTTACATCCACATCCGGGCGGCGCATCACCGCAAGTTTACAAAGGCGGATCAATTCCGCCGGGCGATTCCACTTCGGCAGGTCGCGCAGCGAATCCGCCCCGATCAAAAAATAGAGTTCAGTGTCAGGAAACTGTGTTTGCAGAATGGGGATGAGATCGACGGTGTAATGAGGACCGGGGCGTTCAATGTCTGCCATCGAAATCGCGAAATGTGCATTTCCCTCAATCGCGCGTTCGACCATTGCCAGTCGATGCCGAACGTCTAGCCGCGTGTCATCCTTGTGCGGCGGGTCTGCCGCTGGAACGAAAAGCACTTGCGCCAACTCTAGCGCCTCACGTGCATATTCCGCCAGAATCAGGTGTCCGATGTGCGGCGGGTCGAACGTGCCGCCAAGAATGCCTAATCGTCGAAGCATGATTCAGTAATGAGTGATGAGTAATGAGTAAAAAAGTACAAAGTGAAAAGTTGAAAGTGAAAAGTATGCAACACGTATCTACTTTCGACTTTTTACTTTCAACTCATCCCTCATCCCTCATCACTTATCCTTTCAATCCGACCATTCCAATTCATGCTCGCCGATGTAAACCGTATCCCCCTCCTGTACACCTGCCTCACGAAGTGCCTGTGTAATCCCTAAAAAGTCCAGCGTCTTCTGGAAGCGCACGACGGCTTCCTCGTAATCCCAGTAGGTCATCGCCGCCGCCCGTTCAATACGCTTGCCACTGACCCGGAATTCGCCCTCATCTAGCTTCTCGATGGTATAGGGCACTTCTTCCGGCGGTAACTCGTACACAGGCATTACGGCAGGCGCGGGTTCTTCTTCCGGCAGTTCGGCATAGGTCTGGAACATACGCTGCACCAATGCCATCACGTTCTGCTGCGTCGCCGCCGAAATCGCCATCGGGTTCTCAACCCCACGCGCCTTCAAATCGGCTTCAATCTGTTCCCACTTCGCCGCCACTTCGGGAATGTCTATCTTGTTCAGCACGACGATCTGCGGGCGCTTACCGAGCTTCTCGTCGTACAGCGAAAGCTCGACGTTGATCTGGTTGTAATCGGCTACAGGATCTTCGCTTGCCCCGTTCAGAATGTGTATCAACATTCGTGTCCGGGTAACGTGGCGCAAAAAGGCGTGTCCAAGCCCGACGCCCATGTGCGCCCCTTCAACTAGACCGGGGATGTCTGCCACCACCAGTTCGTTGTCGTCGTAGCGCACCATGCCCAGATTCGGCTCTAACGTCGTAAACGGGTAATCGGCGATCTTCGGACGCGCGTTGCTGATCACCGAAAGCAGCGTCGATTTGCCAGCGTTCGGCACGCCCACGATGCCCACATCCGCGATCAAGCGCAGTTCGAGGATGATCCACTTCTCTTCACCCGGTTCACCCTTTTCGGCATAACGCGGCGCTTGATTCTGCGACGTGGCAAACCGCGCGTTGCCCCGCCCACCGCGTCCGCCCTTCACAATCACGACGGCGTCACCCTCGCGCACCAGATCGGCGAGGATTTCATTGGTTTCCGCATCTCGCACCACCGTTCCCGGCGGCACGTCGATAATCACATCGTCGGCGCTTCTGCCTGTCTTGGTGGAGCCACCGCCCCGTTGTCCATGTCCGGCTTTGAAATGCACCTTATTACTGAATTGCCCCAGCGTGTTGAGCCTGCGGTTGACGCGAAGTACCACGTCACCGCCCTTCCCGCCGTCGCCGCCGGAGGGTCCGCCGTGCGGGATGTACTTTTCGCGGCGGAAAGTCACAGCGCCGTCGCCGCCCTTCCCGCTCGCCACAAATATCTTGACCTGATCGATCATCAGCACTCCGTTTCGGGAATATTCTCAGGCTGTCCGGCGCGATACCACGCAATCGTGCGCCGAGCGCCTTCCCGAAAATCCATCGGCACGAAATTCAGTTCGCGCCGCGCCTTTTCATTGGAAACGCGCCAGTAATTATACACGTAGGATTTCAGATTGAGGGGCCAGAAGGGTTCCCGCTTGGTGACGGCGGCGATTCCTTCCAGCAACCGCGAGGCGCTAATCCCCACCCACCCCGGAACGGTCAGGCGTGGGAAACGAATCTTCCCCTCCTGACAGATGATGTCGAAAGCCTCTTTATGCGTGATCGATTCGTCGCATACATTGTAGATTTCGCCGAGCCGCCCCAGCGTAAATGACCGGATGATGGTCTCCGCCACCCCCGTGATATACGCCGGAAACGTGATGTAGCGCCCCCGGTTGATCTGCATGATGATGCCGCGCATCGGGTCTCTGAAGAACAGACGGTTGAAGGCGTAATGTCCCAGCGGTCCGTAAAACGCCCCCGGACGCAGGATGATGACAGGCAAACCTTCCTGAAAATGCTGGCTGGCGAGTTGTTCCGCCCGCAATTTGCTGCGTTGGTATGCGTCGGCAGGCTGCGCGGGATGGGTTTCGTCCACCAGTCGATTCGGGTCAGGATGCCCGATCAGCGCGACGGTAGAAATGTGAACAAACCGCTCAATCTTCGCCTCACGCGCCGCCTTGAGCATGTTCTGTATCCCGCCGACATTGGTGTGGTCGAAATCAGCGTCATTACCCCAGAAGCGGAACAATCCTGCTGCGTGAACCACGAAACGGCTGTCGTCCATCCCGCGCCTCACCGATTCAAGGTCGAGGACATCCCCCTGAATCATGTGGACACGGGGATAGCGCGTCAG
>DATGQJ010000597.1:0-3082 GCA_035304265.1 Oceanobacillus sp. | reverse complement strand
GATACGCGGCTAATCAGTTGATTTACGTCCACCTGAGATGGATCGAACGAGACGGTTGCTCGCTCAGTGGCAAGGTTGACGTTGGCTTCTTCCACGCCATCCGCGCGTTTTAACGCCCGTTCGACATTGCGAACACAGGCGGCACAGGTCATACCTGTCACCGGGAGTTCGATTTGTTGCAGCAGCTTTTCCACAGATTCTTCCCCGATATTCTGTCCAATTCACGTCAGACTGGGCAGGTCTGCCCCTATAGTTTTATAAGGACGCACCTAATGCTGTTTTCCAATTCAAGACGGAGTTTGCGGGAAGGTGTAAACCTCACCCCCCATCCCCCTCTCCACTTTGTGGAGAGGGGGCGTCGAGCGAAGCGAGGCGGGGGTGAGGTGCAAGATAAAGATCTCCGTCCTATTTTGTTAATGCGCCCAGCGAAACAATACAATGTCTGAAGGTCTACCGAAGCCGGTCTCACGCTCTACAGACGATTTACCCTTCGCCCATCAATTCCGCGATCATCGCTTCCATCGTGGCGATTTCGGCGGATTGCGCGGCGATAATGTTCTCTGCAAGTGTCCGCAGTTCTTCGTGCTCCGCGCGTTCCAGTACGCGCTCGGACATATGCAGCGCGTCGTCGTGGTGGTCGATCATCGATTCCAGCCACGCGATTTCGTAGTCCAATCCCTCAAGCCGATTCAGTCCTGCCATCATGCCCATCATCATCGGCGGATCAACAACGGGTTCGTCCATCTGCATGTCGCCGTGATCCATTCCGCCCATATCGTCAGACGGGTTGTACATCGAGATCGGTCTGTATTCGATGTTGTACCACGCAAGCAGCCATTCGCGCATCTGCTCAATCTCACTGCTTTGCACGTCGATAATCATCTGACATAGCTCTGTTACGCCTTCGGTAGAGGCTTTCGCCAGACAGTCGTTCGCCATGTCCAGCGCCAGTTGATGATGGTCGATCATGCCTTCAAGAAACCGGACTTCAGCGCGTCCGGCGCGTCCTTCTACCGGACCTTCGGCTGTTGCGAGGGATACACTCAGCAGCAGCAAACAGATCGTCAGAATCACACGCATCTTGAATCTCCTAAACGCTCTCGTGGTTAGAGAAACTTTCAAGGATGGTGCATTCGTTGATCGGGCGATCTCCGCCGGGGCAATCGGACATGAGGTCAAGCAGCGTCTGTTTCATCGCCGTCAGCATTTCGATCTTGCGCTCGATGTCTGCCAACCGTTCTTGTGCCAGCGCCCGCACGTCACCGCAAGTTGCGTCGTCGGTATCCTGCAAGCCGAGCATCGTCTTGATTTCGTCCAGTGAAAAGCCGACGGCTTGCGCCCGCTTGATGAAGTGAATGCGCTTCACCGCTGTTGACGGGAACAGGCAATATCCACCCTCTGAACGAGCCGGGACGGAAAGCAACCCGTTGCGCTCGTAATAACGAATGGTTTCCCGGTTGACGCCGCTCAACTTGGCGAGTTCGCCGCGTGTCAGCATATGTACCAATCCTCGATTTTCACTATAAACCCTGTACTCAGGTACAAGGTCAAGAGCCGATTAAGCGACTCCTCATCTGACGAATTCTGTTCCTGTGGCTTAGACAGTGTATAGTAAACCTATCTTACGGCAAGAAAGGCGGAGCAATAGTGCTGCGTGTGTTTCGACGTTTATCCCTGATACAAGCCGCGATTCTGGCGGTTTTTTTGTGTATTCCGCTGTGGTCGCGCATTCCTGAATATTTGCCCATTTTTCCTTCGCTGTACGTCACCCGTTTCGTGATCTTCCTCGTGATGCTGGTCGCTATTCTGCTCTGGCTGCTGTTTGGGCTGCCCGGCTTGCGTCGGTTCGCACGTGAACGCTGGCGGGCGCTGTGGGCAATTGCGCTGATCGTGCTGGGAATCTGGGGATTTGCTTCTACGGGTTGGGCGTTCATTGGCAAGCAATACCCGGATGTCGGCGAGACGGCGGCGCTGCAACTCGGTGTGGTGGTGCTGTTCGTCGTGGTGGTCGGCTGCGTCAGTCCACCACCACGCGCGATTATCGCCGCGTTGGTAATCGGGCTTATCGGCAGCAGTTTGATCACGTTCGGGCAAGCAGCGAAACAGGCGGCTTTGGGGCTGCCCATGCTGGGGGAACTTCCGTATTCGGACTGGTCTTCCGGCATGAGCTTCATTCGTTCGGGCGACCTCGAATATTTACGTCCGTATGGATTGATGCCGCATCCCAACATGCTCGCCGGAGTGCTGGTGATCGGGCTGCTGGCAGTCGCATCTTGGGTACTGAGCGAACGGCGGTGGCAGCGATATGCTGGCGCGGTGCTGTTCGCCATCGGGCTTTACGCGCTGCTGCTGACCTTTTCGCGGGCTGGGTGGGGTGCGTTGATGGTCGGGATTCTGGTGGCGTTCCCTCTAGTACGCAAGCATCTGCACCGCGCCGAACTGCGCAATGCCCTTCTGCTCACGGTTGGATTATCGCTGGTGGCAGGTGTGATCTTCTTCATCAACTACCGTCCCTTACTGGCGGCGCGGGTCGGGGAAGGGCAGGAATCGATTGAACTGCGCTCGGTCAGTGACCGGATCGTCTTCACACAGTTTGCGCTGCAATCTATCGCCGAGCGCCCGATTATGGGCGTCGGGATCGGCAACTTCCCGTGGCGCACCAGTTACTTTCTGGTGGACACGTTTTACGACATGCGTGGTGATAACGTGCATAACATCTATCTCTCGGCGTGGGCGGAGTTGGGCATTGTGGGACTGGTACTGTATCTCGCGGCGATGGGGTTTGGGGTGGTTGGAGCAATGAAGGGCATTGTTGCATCCGCAATCGCTCAGGAAGATCGACCTGCCCGTATCGCCCTGTTTGCCATCTTTGTCGCGCTGGCAGCGGTGGGAATGCTCGATCATTACCCATACACAGCGATTCAGTTTCAAACCGCGCTGTGGGGCTGCATGGCGGCAGCGTTGAGTCAGGGGTGATGGTTCGCAGCGCTACAGGTTAAAACCGTGTAATTAAAATCATAGGGACACGTCGTGTCCGCCGCCTGATTGAGAGGAACGGACACGCAGTTGCGTGTCCCTACAA
>DATGQJ010000596.1:0-4481 GCA_035304265.1 Oceanobacillus sp. | reverse complement strand
GGGCAACCGGGCGTGATCGTCACCCTCTTCCCCGATAACGCTTACAAATACCTCAGCGAATCCTTCTGGCAAAAGGGATGAGAAAACGAAGTAATGAGTGATGAGTTAAAAGTTAAGAGTCACTTTCAACTCGTTACTCATCACTCATTACTCATCCCTCAGCAACTCCCCTTCGACAGTCGATACGTGAGTTCCACCTGATTATCGCCGTCCTGCGTTTCGGGAATCTGGTTGCTCGGATCGATCACCAGTGTCAGGCGGTGATCCTCATCGTAGTAGGTGCTTACGGTCAGGAACATTTCCACACGGAAGGTTTGCCCCGGCTGTAACACCGGGAAGCCGCCAACCGTTTCCTGCTGGACGCTGCCATCTGCTGCCCGCACGTCGCGTACCGACACTGTGCCGCTCGACGCAGTCGCCTCATTCCCAAGATTCGCCACGTCGAAGCCGATGCTGAACGTCTGGTTGCAAACGGGCTGTGACGGATTGAGGACGACGACTCCCGCCACCAGATTCGCCGTCGTTGCAGGGGCGGCGGTGGCTGGCGGAATTGCCGTTGGTGGAATCACCGTTGGTGGCGCTGCGGTAGGCACAGGCGGACCCGGATCGACAGGCAGTGACGAAACGTCGCCGGATGCGCTGATCAGTTGTGCGAAGACCCAACCCTCGCCGCCGCCGTAGTGTACTTTGTACCAGTCTCCTGCCGGATTGCGTGCGAGAATTTCGCTGGTCTGTCCCGCGTTAAAACTGCCAATCGGCGGGTTGAAGATCGTGCCGGGACCCCGACGCACATTCACAGGTTGGTTGAACGTGGCGATAGGCGTTGAGCTTGTCGGGGCGACGGTGGGCTGCGGTGGTGGGGGTGGCTCGGTACTCGTGGGGGCGACGGTTGCCGGGGCGCTGGTGTTGGTCGGGCGCGGGGTTGAACCTGCTGGCGGTTCGCCCGTCTCGTCCACTTCCTCTGTGGTCTGTGGAGGTGCGATCACGCTGAACTGCACCGTCGCCGGAGCGCTGCTCGTCCCATCAGAGCGGAAGGCGGTCACACTTGCGTTATAGGTTCCTGCGCTTGCTGCTGTCCATGTGTGGGTGACGCTGAACGAAAATGCCGCATCCGGGTTCACGTCGGTGAGCGTGGCGACGATGTTTGAATCCACCGCAATTTCCACACGATCAATATCCGCGCCAGCGTTCGTGACCAACGCCTGCACGATCACGTTCACGCCTTCGAGATAGGTTGCGTTTGCCAGCGGCGAGATGATGCTCACCTCAGGCGCACCGCTGATTGGCTGCGGGACGTTCTGCGGCGAAAAGTTCAATGAGCAGCCCGTCATCAGCAAGGCTGCAACTATCCACCAGCGAACCCACTTCACGAAACCAACTCCTCTGTTTCGTCTCGAAAATCGCCGTGACTTTAACAGATCAGAGAGCGGATTTCTATGCTGTGAATGTTCCTGTCTCCTGCACGTCCACTTTTACGCCGTCCAGTTCGCGTGGAAGGATGTCTTCGGGGGCGAGTTGGGCTTCGGGGAGTTTTTGCTCCACCATCACGATCAGCCCGATCTCTGATGTGCGCTCCCCGCTCCGTGTGACGTAGCCGACGCCCACACCGACCACATTGGGGTAGTTCAGCAGCTTGTCGGTGTATTTTTGCTGTGCTTCCGATGCTCGCTTCACTTGCTCATTTACATCTTCCATCTCGCACTCCTTCAAAGGGTGATATTGAGCGCGTCCAGTACGACGTTGATCGGCGTGAAGATCGTAGCGAGGTTCGAGCCTGCAAACAGCAAGCCAACTGCCTTGTTCTCCACCGCGTCCACGACCAGCGACCCCGAATCGCCGCCCTGACTCATGCTTTCAGCAATAGTTTGCCCGACAAAACGGGCGGTGCGCTGCCCGTGTATCGTGTTGTAGCCGATGTTGACCGTCGCGTTGAGCAGGGTGATATTGCCTTCGGTATATTCGGTGGTGCGTCCGAATTTCCGCACCCGCATTCCTAAGACCGGCTCTTTGGTTTCGTTGACCATGCCGATATTTTTGATGTCGTCGCTGAACATATTGGGGTCAATCGGGCGGGCAAGCGCGGCGTCGAGATGATTCTCCGGTACGGCGGAAGCATCGAGCGCCCGAAGCGTGCCTGTGGCTCCGGCAGTCTGCGCCGAAAGCGTCTGCGGCGTCAGCCGCCGTTCCGAGCCAACCAGCGCGGCAAGGAAGTTGGCGATTGCGGCGATCACTGCGGTGATGTCGCAGCCTTGCGGTGGTGTTCCCGGCGGCGGGGTGACAGGGGGCGGCTGCGGTGGATTAATCGGCGGTGTATCCACCGGATCACCGATGAACTTCAGTTTGATGAAGCGCTCCAGCTTCGCCACCACGTCGGCGGGGTTTTGCCCACCATCCATCGCGGCAGGCTGCAAAACCGGGTCGTTGACCAATGCGTCGTTGCAATTAGCAAGCACGTGATTGTTGGAGAGCAGGAATAATTCGCTCGTCGTGCGGTCTTTGACAATTGTGCCAAGTGTGCCCGCCGTCACTTTGTAATGTCCAATGCTGACTCCGCTTGGAATGATCGGGCGGTAGCGTTCGCGGGCGCTTTGCTGTGCGCGGAGATAGCCGACTTCCACCACGTCGGTTCGCATTCCGTCGAGTTCACGTGGGATCAAGTCTTCATCGCGCAGGGCGGCGACGGGTTTCTTTTCTTCGACCAGCACCACCACCGCCACCTGATCGGATCGCTCGCCGTTCGATTCTTTGTAGCCGACGCCGACGCCGACCACGTTTTGTTTTTGCAGCAGCGTTCCTTCGTATATCGCCTGTGCTTCTTTTGCCTGATCGGTTGACATAAATCAACTCCCTTGTGGATTATCGCATTGTAGCACGAGCCAACGTTCCTCGCTTGAGGGAAAGAAGTGATGAGTTGAAAGTTAAAAGTGGAAAGTATAAAGTGGAAGCACTTTTGACTTTTAACTTGTGACTCTCGCTCAACTGTTAGGCTTTAGCTCCACGATTTGCCCGTCGCTCCAGTCATATTTCGCGTCCATGAGTTGTGATACTGCTGTCGCGAGTTCCGGCTCTGCCGCGCGATCCACCGCGCGACCTATGCCGTGTATTGCCTCGGCGCTGCGGCTGCCTACGCGGAACGTCACCGCCGGATTGTGCAGGATATTCTTCACCCAATCTGAGCGATCAGGATACTCCGAAACCAGATAGTAATTTCCCTCGTATTCCACGAACCAGATTTCGATCTCGTGTGGGTTGCCTGTTTTCCGTCCGATGGTGGTGAGGTAGAGGTATTGTGCTTCCGGCATTTCGCCTCCAAACTTGAGAAATTTATCACATGAAGGGGTGATGAATGACATTCACGTTGCCAGCCCATCAATGATATTCTGATGATACAGCAACCATTATTAGGCGGGATTCAAGTGAACCATAACCAGCTAGCTGCTGCTGCTGGGTTGCAGGTGCTGTATCCGATGGCGAATAGAGCCACGATAGGATGAATATGACTACAATCGGTATTCCAACCACTAATGGCAATACACAAACGAAGGGGGCAATCGTGGAATTTCCACCCTATGTCCGTCACAAGAAAATGCGCAACTGGGTTCAGGAGATGGTCGAGCTTTGCAAGCCCGATCAGGTGCATTGGTGCGATGGTTCGCAGGAAGAATACGATGCACTCTGCCAGCTACTCGTAGACAAGGGCACGTTCATCAGGCTGAATCCCGAACTGCGTCCCAACAGCTATCTGGCGCGTTCTCACCCCACCGACGTTGCCCGCATGGAAGACCGCACCTTCGTGTGCAGCCTCAGCCGGACAGAGGCGGGACCGACCAACAACTGGGTTCCTCCGCGTGAGATGCACAAAACGCTAAACGCGCTGTTCGACGGTTGTATGCGTGGGCGCACTATGTATGTCATTCCCTTCAGCATGGGACCGCTGGGATCACCCATCTCCTACATCGGCGTCGAACTGACCGACTCGGCTTACGTCGCCGTCAATATGCGCATCATGACCCGTATGGGACGCGCAGTGTTCGACGTGCTGGACGAAGATGATCCGTTTGTACCATGTGTTCACTCGGTTGGAATGCCGCTTGAGCCGGGGCAGGAAGACGTGCCGTGGCCCTGCAACCAGGAAAACAAGTACATTGTCCACTTCCCGGAGGAACGTGCGATCTGGTCGTATGGCAGCGGCTACGGCGGCAACGCGCTGTTGGGCAAGAAATGCTTTGCCCTGCGCATTGCGTCCAATATCGCTCGTGACGAAGGCTGGCTAGCGGAACACATGCTGATTATGGGCGTCGAATCGCCCGACGGCGAGAAGACCTATGTGGCGGCGGCATTCCCAAGTGCCTGCGGCAAGACCAACTTCGCCATGCTTATTCCGCCCCCGGCATTTGAGGGTTGGAAAGTCACCACCGTCGGTGACGACATCGCATGGATCAAACCGGGCAGTGATGGGCAGCTTTACGCCATCAATCCTG
>DATGQJ010000595.1:0-9509 GCA_035304265.1 Oceanobacillus sp. | reverse complement strand
CGCGGGCGGCTATCATCACCACATTGGCGGCAACATCTGGCGCGGCATCGGCGCTCCGCCACCGCCGCCGGACGCGGTAGGGCTGCGTTATCTCACGGTTGTGCTGCCGGACGCGAACGAGTTGAAGCGGGTGGTTGCGCGGGTGGAAGCGGCGGGAATCGCCACCGAAACCACCGAGCAGGGCATTCTGGTCCGCGACCCTTCGCAGAACGGCGTTCTACTGACCGATCACGTGGATCGGTGACGAACGCAGCAGTCAGAATTGAAATCAGACCTCACCAAAATGGTGAGGTCTTTATTGTTTCACTCAATATGGTCTATAGATACCAAATATCAGAACGGATCACGTGACTCACCAGCAACGTAATTGCCGGGTTCTGTCCAATCCGGCTTTTGAGTTTCGTCCACGTTTCCCGTATAAATCCTCTTCGTAGCGCTACCGGGCTGTCCCAAGTTTGTATCTGGTTTAGGCTGTACGTAAACATATCCGCTTGCAGGTCTGTATTCAGCCTTTGGTAGCGGCTGAAGTGCTCGCGCGATTGTCTCCCGCTCAATCGCCCTAACCACCTCATCTATGTCCTTGGGCAACTCCGTTGCAACCAGATCGATCAGTTTGTCCCACAATTCATTTATGCTGGTTATCAGTTCATCGGCTAGCTGTGAAAACACATCCCTAGCCAAGTCGTAATGCTCCTGCAAGAATTCGTCTCGATGTGCCGACCAGAGTTTACCTCTGTAATCATTCAAGAATTCGCGTTTTGGTATATACAGTTTTTTGTCTTCGCCGATTAATCTGAGTGGCGGTAAGCCGTGAATCAACAAATTTCTATATTGTCGAAGTTTCCAAGTCGCTTCACGAAAGCTATCTGCTCGAACGTTGTGTTCGAATAATTTGCCTGCCGCATGGAGATTGATTGAAACTGGTGTGTATGTTTTAGTGAATTGATTTATAGGCTCCCTGATACGAATTGTGCCAATATCGGTTTACCTGTGCTACGAACGCTTCTTCTGTCAATTGTGGAACTTCGAGTTTCCCTGTTGCACGGAGCGCCGCCAAGAAGGTTTTTTCGACCAGATCAGCAGCAGTACCTAGATGGTAAACAGGATTTGCACTATCAAGGATAGGATTGTCTAAGTCATCAAGTTGCAGCAATGCGATTGTCAGCTGATAGAATACACCATAATGATGGTTGAAGATACGTTCATACTTTTCTGGGAAGCCTTTGCGCAACCGCATAGAGTCTTCTGGATCACGATTAGGGAAGACAAAATATCCCCAGAATTCTGCATACTTGGGGAATTTTTCGCCTAGACCAGCATTATTTACACCTATCTGCTCAACTGAATCGCCACGTTCTTTAAGTAATTGAACCCACTTAACTTTTCTGACTCCGTTCTCGTCCGTGACAATCATGTTACCTCCCACGCCTCTTGTTATTAGTAAATCATTCTACCATACTTGATTCATGTTTTATGATGTTAAGTCGCTTACTCTAGCAGAAAGTGTCAAACTCCTTTGTACCCTTCACGCCTTCTGCGGTTCACCCTTCTTTTACTCATTACTCATTACTTCCCTTCCCGTTAGCCTGCTGAAGCAGGCTTTGCTTTCTTAGCCGGATGGTTTCCAACCTCCGGCGTTTACCTGTTCTCACCTGCTAACAGGTAAATCTTGACATCCTGATTCTCACTCTCCATAATCCCGCGCATGAATCATCGGAAAATGCGCTGTCTTATAGCGAAACGGACAGGATTTCTCCTGTCCCTGCTGCTGCTCGCCGGATGCAACCTCGACGCCGAACCTGAGTATCTGATCGTCAATTCTGAAGGCACGCCGGTTTCCACCTCGGACGTATTCATCGGTCAGCCGACAGTCATGCCCACCGAAACGCCCGTCCCCACGCTGGCAATCGCGCCAGACGTTGCCCTGCGCTCCGCTGAACGTTCCCTGCTCAACGGCTACTACGAAACCGCCGTCCTCACCTACGAAACCATCCTTGCACAGGGCGAATCGGTTCCAGCCGACATCCACGCCAGCGCCGCCTTCGGTCTGGGACAAGCCGCCGTCCGCGAAGGCTTGTTCAGTGAGGCAGTGGACGCGCTGACCACCTTCATCACCCGCTTCCCGCAGGATTCGCGGATTCCACAGGCGCATTTCCTACGCGGTGACGCCTATCTCGGCTTGTCGTCGTGGAATGATGCGATTGCCGATTTCCGCACGTATCTTGAACTGCGCCCCGGCTTGCTCGACAGCTACGCCCTCGAACGAATTGGTGACGCACAGTTAGCGCTTGGTCATTTGGACGCATCACTGGAAAGCTACAAAGCCGCCGCCGAAGCCAGCCGCAGCCTCGTGCCGCAGCTTGCCCTGCGCGAACGTGTGGCACGGGTCTATGCCAGCAACGCCCGCTACGCCGAAGCGCTCGCACAGTACGAGGCGATTCTGGCAGTTGCCCGCAATGCGCCCTACCGCGCCGAAATCGAACTGCTGGCAGCGCAAACCGAACTCAACAACGGCGACACCGAAGCTGGACTCACTCGCCTCGAACGCATCTTCAACGAATACTCGGATCGTCCAGAGGCGTATCATGCCATGCAGGCGCTCATGGAAAACGGGCGATCCGTCGATCCGTTAGCACGCGCTCATGTCTCTTTCAACTATGGCGACTACGAGGACGTGATCGAGGCGCTCAATCTGTATACCACCTCGCGCCCGGTCACTGAAGTGCAGCCGGACGTTCACCTGCTGCGCGGACGCGCCTACCGCGAAATCGGCAACTCGGCTGCGGCGCTGACTTCGTTCCAGACCATCATCGACCAGCACCCGACCAATTCGCTGTTCGGACAGGCTTTGCTAGAACAAGGACGAACCGCGTTTGTCAGTGGCGACATCCCCGGCGCGATTCAACGCTACCTGGCGATTGCCGACACCTATGGTTATCTGCCAGAAGCGCCGGAAGCCTTGTGGCGGGCAGGCTATCTCTATGCCACCAATGGCGAACCGCAGCAGGCACGCCCCATTTTTGAACGGCTGGCGGTTGAATATCCCGATTCGCCTCAAGCCGTCGATGGGCTGTTCCTCGCCGCGTCCGCCGCCTACAATGCGGGCGAGTTCGCCGCCGCCGAACGCTACTATGGCGAACTCGCGATCAGGGAAACAGGCGAAGATCGCGCGGACGCTTACATGCAGGTCGCGCGGATTTTGCTGGCACGCGGCGACCAACAGGGCGCAACGTCGGCGTTGCAATCGGCGATTCAAGCCGCGCCGGATAGCTACTACGGCGCTCGTGCCCGTGACATCATCAGCGGGCAGCAGCCGTTTGGACGCCCCGCAAACGTGACCTTCCAGTTCGACGAGGCGGCACAGATACAAGAGGCGGAAAACTGGCTGCGGCAGACCTTCGGCATCGAGCAAGAAGGCTCACTGTGGGCGCTCTCGCCGGAGTTGGAAGCCGATACACGCATCGTGCGCGGCAAAGAATTGTGGGCAGTTGCCGCCTACGACGAAGCCCGCGAAGAATTCGAGGACATTGTCGAGGCGTACCGCGAGGACGGTCTGGCGTCTTACCAACTGGCGATCTTCCTGCGCAGTCTGGGCGCATACAACGCCTCGATTCTGGCAGCGGCGAACGTGATCACGGCGGCAAACGTGGGCACGTTGGAAGCGCCCGCGTTCATCGCAAGGATGCGCTACCCGGCATATTACCTCGACGTGGTGCTGGAATCATCGGATCGGCATAACGTCGATCCGCTGCTGCTGTACTCGCTCATCCGGCACGAGAGTTTATTCGACACTAACGCGACGGCAGCGGCGGGTGAAAAAGGACTGACACAGGTGATCCCAAGCACCGGAGAATACATTGCAGGTCAGTTGAATTTTCCCGATTATCAGCACACCGATCTCTTCCGTCCGTATGCGGGCATCGAGTTCGGGGCGTATTATCTGGGCGAACAGCTACGGGCATTCGACGGCAACGTCACCGCCGCACTCGCAGGTTACAATGCCGGACCCGGACGCGCTTCGCAATGGCTGCAAGCGTCCGGCGGGGATCATGACTTGCTGCTGAACGCGATCACCATCAGCAGCACCCGTCTCTACGTACAGCGGATTTACAGCTACTACAACATTTATAAGGCGCTGTATGGAACCGAGTAGGAGATTTGCGTGGTCTTATGCAATTTCGTTATTGTTGATTATTTGAAATTAGCGAAAAAGGTGTTTCGATGCTTGATAACGCGACGCTTATAGAACAAGACAAGCGCCAACTCCACCCCCTGCAACATCCCGCGACGCACACTAACCCGCTGGTGATCGAGCGCGGCGAAGGGGTATATCTATATACCGTCGATGGGCGCAAAGTCCTCGACGCAATGGCGGGCTTGTGGAACGTGAATGTCGGCTATGGGCGCGAAGAACTGGCGCAAGCCGCCTACGAGCAGATGAAGAAGCTGGCGTTTACGTCTAATTTCTCCGGCATGACCAACGTTCCGGCGACGCAACTGGCGCACAAACTTTCCGGCTATGCCTACTCCAACCTCAAGACGACGTTCTTCACATCGGGCGGCTCGGAGTCGAACGACAGCGCATTCAAGATCGCCCGTTACTACTGGAAGCGTATGGGCAAGCCCGACAAGCACAAAATCATCGCTCGCAAACTTGCCTATCACGGCATCACACTGGCGACAACCTTCGCCACAGGCATCGAGCGGTATCACAAGATGTTTGGTCCGCCGTTGCCGGGGTTCGTACACGTTCCTGCGCCTTATCCCTATCGCTACGATGGCGAGGTGAAAGATGGGGAAACGATTGGACAGGCGGCGGCACGAGCGATTGAAGAGGCAATCCAGCGTGAAGGCGCGGATACCGTCGCGGCGGTGATTGCCGAGCCGGTGCAGGGCGTGGGCGGCGTGATCGTGCCGCCGGAAGATTACTTCCCGCGCGTGCGCGAAATCTGCGATCAATACGGCGTTTTGCTGATTGCCGATGAGGTGATCACCGGATTTGGACGGACAGGGGAACTATTCGCCCTGAATCGTTATGGCGTGCAGCCGGATATTCTTTCGTTCGCTAAGGCGATTACCAGCGGCTACCAACCGCTCGGCGGCAATCAAATCACCGACGCGATCTACGACGCCATTCAGTCCGCGCCGGAAGCCGATAACTGGATGCATGGCTACACCTACTCCGGTCATGCGACTGCCTGCGCGGTGGCGCTGCGTAATCTGGAATTGATAGAACAGGAAAATCTGGTCGAGCGCAGCAAACAGATGGGCGAACGTCTGCTTGCAGGGCTGCAATCGTTGAAGGAATTCGCGTTCGTGGGCGACGTGCGCGGGATCGGTTTGATCTGCGGCGTCGAACTGGTGGCGGACAAAGCGGCGAAAACGCCCGACCTTGCCCTCACCGCGAAAGTGGTGAAACTGTGTATGGAGCGCGGCTTACGGACGCGCAACGTGGGCAGCACACTGGCATTTGCCCCACCGTTGACGATCACCGAAGATGAAGTGGATGAGATCGTCCGCATCCTCGGTAGCGTTTTCGATACGCTGGCGTGATGGGAGGGGCGCGAACCGCCCCCTACCCATCTGAATTACGAAACAATGAGGGACGGTACGCAAAGACGACGGAGTGTTCACCTTCAGGAAGGCGAACGCTCTTGAATGTACCGAATAGAAGTTCAATAGGCGTTGCAGCGCCGTTCACCGATGCCGTCCAGTCTGGGTCCCAATTGTCGATGAAGCTGAGATAACCATCGGCAGGAACCCGAACATTCAAGACCAGTTCATCACCTGTGTAGGTGACAACTTCATGCTCAAAGGGGATGCGATCATCAAGAAAATCAGCAATCCTCTCATATTCGATATTGCCGGTGAAAAAGAGCTTGCCGGGGGTCGTCACACCCAGCAACTCATGACGAGCAGGAATCTCGGACACCGTGCGTGAAAGAAACTCGTTATACCGGTGGAAGTACCAGTTGAGCATGGTATTCACGGCGAAGTTCTCATCGAGCGTCGCCATTAAATTAAGTTCCTGCGCATCCCGGCGTAACGCCTCAAACGAACGCATGTTGATGGCTTGGAGATCGTATTGGGTTCTGGGAACGGTGGGCGCAAGCCCGTTTCGCCAGACCCAGTAGGCGAGATTACCACCTTTGAGGTCGATGGCAGCGATCATCACAAACATCACGAAAACCGGCGCAGTCTGTCTGCGTGGTCGTGCCCCGATGATGAACAGCAAAAGCGTAATCAGGGCAATCGGGGTAAAGACGATGAAGGCAAGTTCATTGGCAGAACCTAAATGCCATTGAAACCAATAGTCGTCATAGGCGTGGTTGACGTAGAAGTAGAGTTGCGTTATCAGAATGATGAATGCGCATCCAGCCAAAAAACTCAGGATTTTCCATTTGTGCTGAATAGCGTTGGTGATAAGGGTTTCATAATGCTGATAGCTGATCGCCAGCATCCATGTGAGGACAAATACAAGCACAATATTCAGCCGGGGCCAAGCTCGGAAGGTAGAGAAACCCGGTACAACTTCCCACAAAAAGCGGAACAGCAATGACTCTTTGCCGTAAGTGATATAGACGATAAACGCAATCCAGCATAGAAACCCTATTTTCACGATGGGCGCGTGATACCACGCTTTCCCCCGGCTCGCCAGATATATCGCAACCAGCAGTAACCCAAGGATGCTGAAGTAAAGCCAACCCTCAGTCATGGAAGCGGGTGGAAAGATCAGGCTGCCTATGGAATCGACGGGTGTAAAGACGCTGTAGGGACCCTCAGTCGCATATTCGAAGTCGCCACCCGCACGATCTGCCGTCTGGCTCATCAAGCCGAGCATTTTGACGAAATAAGGCACGACGAGCGCGAGCGCAATGACTCCCGCTGTGATGCTCAATGTGAGAGCGCGTTTGAGATAGACAGGCTGATCTCCGATAAAGGCAGCACGCAGCTTTGGTATCAGAAGTATAAGTAGATAGGGACCAAACAAGAACGGGGTGTAGTAGACATAGTACGGATACCCCGCGGTGAACATGCATAGCAGTACGAAAAACAGCGATACCGCGAGTAAAATCGCATGACGCGGTTGAGGCTCATGGATAAGCCGGGTGAGTAGATACAGCCCCCATGGCATCCATGCAACCGTATGAACTGCGTTGGTAAAACGCAAAATATCGGCGAGTTTGAAACTGATGGTCATCACGAGGACGGCGAACAGTATCGCACGTCGTTGAAGCCGCATCTGACTCAGCCAAATGTAGAGTCCAAGCGCGAATATGGCGACGCCGAGAATCGTAAATCGCTGGTGGTCAAGTGCCGTATAGCCGCCAAAGACCTTGTACCAGAGCAGCAGTGGCAGGTTGAACGGGTAGAAAGCCTGCGTGAACGGATTGGAGTAGAACGCAAATCCGGCGCTCTCAGAAGGCGACCACAACGGAAAATAGCCTTGATTTAGAGCGCTCAATAAGTATGCTTTATAGGGGTAATAAACAAAGGTAAAGTCATTACCGATGGTGAAGTAATGCCCGTTGATAGGGAGAACGAGTTCAATATAGAAGAGAAAGGGCCAGCAAAAGGCGATTATCGGAAAGAGCCAACGCCGAAAAGTCACTCAGTTTCCTCATGACGACGACAACATCACATTATCATCATACAGTCGGGTAAATGCCGGGTGACTTGAGAAAAACCAAAGGCGTTCACAAAACAAAAAGGCGTATATGCAATACGCCTTAAATCAGTTCCGACTTAGAAAAGCTAATTTTCTGCGACGTTTTGACCAAGCATCGAACGGACTTTGGAAACGAGGTCGTGATGCAAGATCGGCTTGGGCAGATAGTCGTTTGCGCCTGCTTCGATGCCGCGAATGATGCTCTCGGCGTCGCCACGGGCAGAGAGAATCAGCACCGGGGTTTTGGTGGTCGCGTCTCGCTGGCGGATCACCTGACACAACTCGATCCCGTCCATACCGGGCATCATCACATCGAGGATGATCAAATCGGGGTTGTTTTCCTCAAGCACAGACAACGCGGAATTGGCATCGCGTGCCTTGAGGACATTGAAACCACCGCGTTCGAGCATGATGCCGATGAGGGTGAGCGCCCCTATTTCATCATCTACGATCAGGATGTCACGTTTCATACGTCGGTGCCTACCCGGTGAATCTGGGAGAATAAATCGAAAATAAATGCTCGATTTAGATAATTAAGAGCGTTTTATACTCCATTTAGCAGTTTACCATTACATTCCATGAGCGGCAACCAACAATTCGTTTATTTTTCGATTATTACTTCGCCGTGCTACCATTTTCCTGCGAAACTAAGCGGCAAAATTTACGTAAATGAGATTCATGAAATATACGTGAAGAGAAAAGGGACAGCCATGAACCAATCAGGAACGGCAATTACCGTTAGTCATATTTCCAAGAACTATGGCGACTTCCAAGCCGTCGCCGATTTATCATTCGACGTGTATCCCGGCGAAATCTTCGCCATGCTGGGACCGAATGGTGCGGGCAAAAGCACCACAATCCGCATGATTCTCGACATCCTCAAGCCGGACACAGGCACAATTTCCGTGCTCGGCGGACCGATCAACGACGAACGCAAGGATCGCATCGGCTATCTTCCTGAGGAGCGCGGGTTGTACCGCAGCGTTCCGGTCATCGAAATGATGGAGTATATCGGCACGCTCAAAGGGCTTTCCGCAGGCGAAGCGCGGCGGCGTGGGATGCAATATCTTGAACGTCTGGAACTGGCAGACTACGCCAAGAGCAAAGTCAGCGAACTGAGCAAGGGTATGCAGCAGAAAGTTCAGTTCGCGGTCACGGTTTTGCACGATCCCGATCTGATCATCATCGACGAGCCGTTTTCAGGGCTTGACCCGGTGAACACGCTGGTCATCAAAGAGCTGATGTTGGAGTTCAGCAAACGCGGAAGCGCGGTTGTGATGAGCACCCACCAGATGCACCAGATCGAGGAAATGGCGGAGCGACTGGTGATGATCAACCGGGGCAGACAGGCGCTTTACGGCAAGGTCGATGAGGTGCGCCGCCAGTATGCCCTGCCCGCCGTGATCGTAGAAGGCGAAGGCAACTGGCAAACACTGGCAGGCGTGGATCGCGTCGAGGTAAGCGAAAACGGACGGCGCGGCACGCTGCTGTTCCTCAAATCCGGCATCGAGCCGGACAGCGTGCTGGCGGAAATCGCGGCACGACCAGACATCCACGTCCAGCGCTTTGAACTGGCTGTACCAAGCCTGAACGACATCTTCATTCAGGTGGTAGAGGGGGCAAAGCAAAATGCATAAGGCATGGTTGGTCGCCAAGCATGAATATCTGCACAACGTCAAGAAACGCTCGTTTCTCTTTGGCGCGTTCGGCGTACCGATTGTGATCGTCGCACTGATCGTGATTGTGGGCGCGATTGCCGTCGATAGCGAGACCAACATCGAACAGGTGGGGATGGTTGGTTATGTGGACGAGGCGGGCATTTTGTCCGAAGCCATCGACC
>DATGQJ010000594.1:0-5500 GCA_035304265.1 Oceanobacillus sp. | reverse complement strand
CGCCGCGTCGGGAATTGCCCGCATCACCTGAAGCGGCGGACGCGAATAATTCTCCACCAGCGCGGTATGTTCCCCGCGCCGCGCGAACGTGAGGCGCAGTTCGCCATCTCTGCCGATGTTATAAAGCGATGCGGTCATAGTGCGAGGAGGGTAAAAGAGTTAATCATGTGTCACTCGAAGTAAGGGCACAATACATGTCATTTAATAAATCACTTCCTCGAACCTCACCCCCCAACCCCCTCTCCACTCTGTGGAGAGGGGGTTGGGGGGTGAGGTTTCTAAACGTGCCCCATATCACACCGACAAATGCTCTCTGACGATTTCGGGATCAAGGTCTTTGGCGCTGCCGCGCGAGACGATTTGTCCCTTTTCCATCACGTAGCAGTAATCGGCGATACCAAGCGCGAAATCCAAAAATTGCTCGATTAAAAGAATGGCGATGTTCTTGCGCTCACGCAGTGACTGAATCACGCCCTCGATTTCCTGCACAATGCTGGGCTGGATGCCTTCGGTTGGCTCGTCCAGCAGCAGCAGTTTGGGATGGCGCACCAGCACCCGCCCAATCGCGAGTTGCTGCTGCTGCCCGCCGCTCAAGGTTCCAGCGACCCGTCTGCCCATCTGGTGCAGCACCGGAAAGATGCTGTAGACCTCATCCAGCGCTTCACGGTTGGGCTTGCGGTTGTCCAGCGCCTCGAAGCCCATGAGCAGATTTTCGTAAACTGTCAGATGTGGGAAGATGCCTCGTCCCTGCGGCACGTAGCCAATGCCCGCGTGCGCTCGTTTGTGTGATGGCGCATTCGTAATGTCCACGCCCTCATAGGTAATTTTTCCGGTTCGCGCTTTCAGAATGCCCATGATCGCCTTCAACAGCGTGGTCTTGCCGACGCCGTTGCGTCCCATCAGGCAGACGATTTGACCGGGCGGCACTTCAATATCCACGTCGTTCAGAATGCGACTCTGACCGTAAAAGACCTGCAATCCGCTTACGGATAACATGCACTCTCCTCACGCTGCCTTATGCCCGCGACCAAGATAGACCTCAATCACCTGCGGGTCGGATTGCACCTGCTCGACGGGACCTTCGCACAGCAGCTTGCCCATGTGCAGTACGGTCACGGTGCTGGCAAACTGGCGCACAAACACCATGTCATGCTCGACCACGAGGATCGAACGATTCTGAGCAATTTTGTGCAGGAGTTCGCCCGTATGATCGCGTTCACGCCGCGTCATTCCGGCGACGGGTTCATCCAGCAAAACCAGTTTTGGCTCCTGCACCAGCAGCATCCCGATTTCAAGCCACTGCTTTTGCCCGTGCGAGAGGATGCCTGCCGAGGTGTGACGATGCTCTTTCAAATTGGTGATTTCCAGCGTCTCCTCGATTTTGTCTTTCTGCTCGCCGGAAAGTCCCTTACCGAGCTTATAGGGGCGGGTTTTGAAGCCAATCGCCGCTTCCAGATTTTCATAGACGGTCAGGCTGCTGAATATCGAAGGCGTCTGGAATTTGCGCCCCACACCATGTCGCACGAGCCGATGTTCGGCTGCGCGAGTGACGTTGATGTGTCCATCGAAGATCACTTTGCCTTTATCCGGGCGCGTCTTCGAGGTCATGATGTCGAGTAAGGTGGATTTGCCCGCACCGTTGGGTCCGATCAGGAAACGCAGTTCGCCGTAATTGATGGAAAAGTCGAGATCATCCAGCACTTTGAATCCGTCGAAGCTGACGGTGACACCTTTTACCTCTACGATCTTTTTCGTCATGAGAGAGTCTCCTTATGCCGTTTCGACTTCAATAGCGGAAGGCTCTGCCGAGAGCGGCAGATATTCGCGGCGCGGGTTCACTTTGATCTTCTGGAACAGGTCGCGCAGTGATCCGACAACCCCTTTGGGGAACAGCAGCACCACGCCGATGAACAGGCTGCCCATGATCAACTGCCAGATTTCAGGGTAATTGGTGCTGATGGTGCTCTTGCCCGTATTGACCAGCACAGCACCAATGATTGCGCCGAGCAGCGTGCCACGCCCGCCGACAGCCACCCAGATCACGATCTCAATCGACGCAACAATATCAAGCTGTTTGGGTGAGATGATGCCGATTTGCGGAACCAATAGCACCCCCGCTAATCCGGCGATCCCCGCCGACAGCATGAAAACCAGCGTCTTGATGACCACCGGGTTATAGCCCATGAAGCGCACGCGGTTCTCGTCGTCGCGGACGGCAACCAGCAGCCGCCCGAATCGCGAGCGAATCAACGCGCGGCAGCCCAGATAAACCAGCCCTAACACGATCACGGTGGCGATATACAGCGCGATTTTCGTGCCGGGGTCTGCCAGACGTGCGCCGAAGATCGTGCGCATTTCGGTGATGCCATTCGTCCCGTTGATCAGCCTTTGTTGCCCGATCAGTAGCAGGGCGACAATCGCCGTAAGCGCCTGCGTGATGATCGAGAAGTACACGCCCTGAATGCGGCTGCGGAAGATCATGAAGCCGAGCACTCCGGCGACGACCATCGGCAGCACGATTGCCATGATGATGGCGAAGATGGGCGAGTAAAACGGCTGCCAGAAAAACGGAAGTTCCATCACGCCGTACAAGCCCATAAATTCAGGCAAACGGGTTCCGGCGGTTTCGAGGTTGAGGTACATACCGAAGCAGTAAGCGCCCAGCGAGAAGAACAGTGCCTGCCCCAGACTGAGCATTCCGGTATAGCCCCAGATCAAATCAAGCCCGATGGCGACAATCGCGTAGGTGAGAAACCGCCCCAGCAGATTGATCTGAAAATCCGAGAGCACCACCGGAAGAACGAACAGCAGAAGAAACGCACACGCGATAAAGCCGAAGTTATGCAAGGCGTTCGGTTTTGAGAGTTGTCGGATCATCTATGGTAATCCTCGTTCTAAAGTCCGTTTACGTTCGGCTGCGCAGCGCCAGCAGCCCGTTGGGTCTGAATTGCAGGAAGGCGATAATGACCACGAAAACCAACACTTTGCCGAGTGAAAATGCCGAGTCGAAGCCAGCCGACGCGATATAAAGTTCAAAGATCGGACTCAGCGTGCCGATAATCAGCGCCGCGAGGATCGTGCCGGGAAGACTGCCAACCCCGCCGAGCACCACCACCATGAACGCATCCACGATGTAGCCTGTGCCAAGCTGTGGACCGATTTGACCGATCAGCGTCAAGGCTGATCCGGCAACCCCTGCCAATCCGGTTCCGAGTGCGAAGGTGTAAGCGTCCACGCGGCGGGTTGCCACGCCGAGCGCCGACGCCATCTCACGATTTTGCATCACGGCGCGGGTGCGTCGCCCATTTGCCGTGTGATACAGATACAGATAAACGCCAACGACGCAGACGATAGCAAGCAAAATGATGAACAGTCGCGCATAGGGAAACCCGATCCCTTCTGCAACCACAAGGCGTCCATCGAGCCATGCGGGAGAAGTGACCGGCACATTGCGCGGACTGTAACTGCGGGCGACCTGCTGTAAAATCAGCCCGACGCCCCACGTCGCCAGAAGGGTGTCGAGCGGACGACCATACAGCCGCCGGATGACGGTGTATTCAAGCAACAAGCCTAATGCCCCCGCGATGATGAACGCCGCGAAGATCGACACCACAAAGATGATGCCCTCACGATCCCCGTCTGCACCGCGCAGGGGTTCCGCTAGATAGGTCTGGAAGAAATAGGTCACGTAAGCGCCGACCATGATGAATTCGCCGTGCGCCATGTTGATGACTTTCATCAACCCAAACGAAAACGCCAACCCCAGCGCCGCCAGCAACAGGATTGACCCAATGCTCAAACCATTGAATAGCTGGGATATGAATATGTTCATGGGTGCGCCTTTTCTCCGGTTTGCGTTCTACATGCCCTAGTAGGGGCAGACCTACGTGTCTGCCCCCAGACCTACGTGTCTGCCCCCAAGTTACAACTTGCCTAGCCCGCTGCTTCAACCTCGAAGATGTCGCAGACTCCTTCGGGCTTGGGCAACACACCCGCCCATTCATAAGTGCAGAGATACGGGTCAGGGATGACGGGTTCAGTCTCGTACACGGTGTCGATCAAGCCGTCTTCACGAATAACGCCGATCCGCACCGGTTTAATCGTGTGCTGGGTAGGACCGTGCAGCGTCACCGTGCCTTCCGGCGCTTCCGCCGAAATCTCGCCCGTCTGGATGGCTTCGCGTACCGCATCAACGTCGGTGGTGCCCGCCGCTTCTACGGCTGCCGCCCACAGGTACACGCCGAAGTATCCGGCTTCCATCGGGTCGCTGGTCACGCGATCCTCGCCGTAGCGACTCTGGAACGCTTCGACAAACGCCGCATTCACTTCGTTATCCACCGTCTGGTAGTAGTTCCATGCGGTGAAGTGCCCGGCGATGTTCTCCACGCCGATGCTCACGACTTCTTCTTCCGCGATGCTGACCGACATCGTGGGCAGGGTTTCCGCCGTGAAGCCCGCATCGGCAAACTGGTTGAAGAAGGCGACGTTGCTATCGCCGTTGAGCGTGTTGAAGATCACATCCGGCTGGGATGCCTGAATGTTGAGTAGGATGGTGCTGAACTCCGTGCCGCCCAGAGGAACGTATTCCTCACCCGCAACCGTCGCGCCTGCTGCTTCAAGCTGTGCGCGGATAATGGTGTTCGAGGTGCGCGGGAACACATAGTCCGAGCCGAGCAGATAGAAGTTGGTGTAGCCCTGTTCGAGCAGCCATTCCACCGCAGGGACGATTTGCTGGTTGGTGGTCGCACCCGTGTAGACAATATTGGGCGATTGTTCCAATCCTTCATATTGAACTGGATAGAACAGCAGACCGTTGTTTTCTTCAAACACCGGCAGCACCGCTTTACGGCTTGCGCTCGTCCAGCAGCCGAACACGACGGCGACACCATCTTCGAGCAGCAGCTTACGCGCTTTCTCTGCGAAGGTGGGCCAGTCGCTTGCGCCATCTTCCACGATTGGCTCGATCATGCGACCCAGCACGCCGCCATTGGCATTGATTTCCTCAATTGCCATCAGCGTCGAGTCTCGAACCGTTGTCTCGCTAATCGACATCGTGCCGCTCAATGAGTGCAGGATGCCGACGCGGATTGGCTCTTCCTGTGCCGTCGCCGGAACAATGCCGACGACCAACACCAGCAAGAGTATTGCCCACACCAGCCGCTTTGCCAGCGAGGAACCAAAAACCATTTCATATCCCCCTTGTGATTGTGCAATCAGGACACGGGCAAAAGCGTAGCAGTGCTGTGGACTGCGATAATATGCCTTACCAATACAGGGTTAGTTTAGGAATTTTTGTCGTAAAGCGATAAGAAGATTTGACCGAAAAGTGCGGGCAAAGTTGTGTAACTTCGTACAAGGCTTTGCCGTAACCACCCCGCAAGTGCAGCGGTTAAGGCAAGTTAGCAGAGTGCGCGTGTACAAGCTGCACAGAGCGCTCCAAAAGTGAACACCCCCATCTCAACAGCGCGAAAGTGTGCGAATTGTGCAAATCTGTGCAACC
>DATGQJ010000593.1:0-4218 GCA_035304265.1 Oceanobacillus sp. | reverse complement strand
GTTTTTCATCCTCTAAGGTCTGCTGCTCACCTTGAAACAGGAGATAGGTCTGCTCGCGTGACAGGGTATTGATGAAATCCAGCAAAGCGGGTGCATCACCCTTTCGAGGATAACGTAAGAGGATGTCCAATCCTTTGGCGGTCTTGCCTTCAAATACAACGCTGCCTGCTTTGATCATGACTACCTTCCTGAAAACACCGCAAATAAATTAAGTTTCGATGATGAAGCCTTGTGTTCCAAATACTTCTGCATATGATAAGATGTAATTCTTAAACTAATGGGTATGAACGCATGGCTTCAGAACGTCCCCTTATACTTTTCACGAACGATGATGGGATCGCTTCACCCGGACTCTGGGCAGCGGTGGAAGCATTCTGCGATTTCGCCGACCCGCTGGTCGTCGCGCCGCGCTTGCAGCAGTCCGGCACCGGACGCAGTATGCCCGTGACCAGTGAAGGCAGAATCTACGAAGAAGAACGCCAGATCAAGGGCAACACCTATAAAGTGTACGCCGTCGATGGCACGCCTGCACAGGCGGTTCAGCACGGCGTGATCGAACTGGCGGATCGGCTGCCTTCCCTCGTCGTCAGCGGCATCAATTATGGCGAGAACGCGGGCAGCGGCGTCACGATTTCCGGCACGGTAGGCGCAGCGTTAGAAGCTGCCAGTCTGGACATCCCCGCCATCGCCGTCTCGCAGCAAACTCGTTTCGATTTGCACCTGACCTACAGCAACAACGTGGACTTCAGCGCGGCGGCATTTTTTGCGCGTAAATTTGGCGAGTGGGTGATCAACAACCGCCGTCCTGACGACGTGGACGTGCTCAAAATCGACGTGCCGCTGAATGCGACTCCCGAAACCGCGTGGAAGACGACCCGCATCTCGCGGCGACGGGTGTATTGGCCCACTCGTCCGGAGCGGGTAGCGCTCAACGACATCGGGCATATTGGCTATCGTTTCGCTTCTGATCCGGCAGAGGCAGAACCGGACTCGGATGTGTATGTGGTGCTGCACGAGGGCTTGGTTTCGGTTACGCCGATGAGCCTTGATTTGACCTCGCGCACCGATTTGTTCCGGCTCGATCAGATTTTGCGCGGTGAAAAGAGCAGTGGTCGTCCCAAGCGGCGCGATTCTGCCCGTGAGATCGAAGAGATACGCGAGAAGGCACGCAATCCAGCGTAGCTAACGCATCAAACTTCGCTCATATCGAGCGCCCTCGGATATATCGCGCGAACAGGTCTTTACGAACATACAGGAAGACCAGCAGCGACGATAAAAAGCCTGCAAAGTGCGCGATGTGAGCAATACCATCGTCCAAGCCGTATCCCTGAAGCATTGTCTGGAATGAAGGCAATGCCTCAAGTATGCCATACTGGATAAGCAGTATCCATGCTGGAATGGAAACCGTCCAACTCCATGCGTCTTGATCCCGCATCAGTGCGAACGGCATTCGGAATATTGAACCCATCACCCAGATACATTGAATTCTGGCAGTGGGGAAAAGCAGCAAATACGCCCCCATCACGCCGAAGATAGCCCCACTTGCCCCAAAGGCGGGAATATCGTCATTCACGGGATTCAGCACAAGTTCGCCAATATTCGCAAACATTCCTGCCGCCAGATAAAACAGCAAGAAGCGCCACGATCCGCAGGCATCCTCAACCCTTCGCCCGAATGTCCATAAATAGATCATGTTGATAAGGATATGTCCGAGATCTCCATGCATGAACATAGCGGTGAACGTCGTAAACGCGCCAATGCTGACGCCATCCCGCAAAAAGGACTCGCGCAGCCCGTAGGTATAAATGTTCTCGACGTAAGGGTAGAGTTCTCGCAGTGAGGTTGCCTGATAAAGATCGGGTGCCAGCCAGAGCAGAAATACCAGTGCATTGGCGAGAATGAGCGCGAACGTCATGTAGGGAATAGTGCGATAGCGTACCGTCCCCATATCGCTGATCGGCGTGGGACTGAAGAAGGAGAGTGCAAGAAAGGAGAGGAAAATGAGAAGCAGCGAGATAAAAAAATACGCCAAGAAATACAAAATCGCGCCTAAAATATCCACGCAGTCCTCCTAAATACCTTCAAAGATTTCTCGTAATGATGGAATATCGGGCGGCACAGGATTTCTGAGCAGATTGAGCGCTACGCTAAAGACAAGGGTGAATGCCCATGCAAGGATCAAGAGTCCTGCAATGAGGAATACCAGCCGAAGCCCAAGCGGAATGATGGGTAACCCCGTCTCTTCCTGTATTGGACCGCGCAATGGAGACTCTTCCTCATATGCCCCCGGTTTCTTTTTCGGCTCCGGCTTGCTGGGTGGCACTTTACCGCCTAACCACTGAGCCAGAGGTTTCTGTTGGGGTGATGCGGTGGCAGTCACCAGAAGATAACCCCCGGCACATGCCAGCCCGACGCCAAGCCAGCGCATCGACCCCATACGCGCTAGATTGAGTCCGGCGTCTTGCCAGCCCATTAGCAGATATAAAACGCCAAAGCCCAACGCCTCGCGCAGAGCAAGTCCTATACTGCCTCGTTCACGATCCGTAATGACCGGAGTAAAATCACGCAACGCTTTGTCCGCCATGCGTGAAGTCTTACCCCGTTTGGCGCGAACGGCTCGCTCGTAATAGCGTGCGGCTTCGGCTTTCTGCTCCAACGCCTTCAGAAGATCAGCCATAAGCATAAGCAGATAAGCATTGTCCGGGCGCTTCTCCAATACTTCTCTCAGGAGTTCGGTGGCACGAAGCGGCTGCTCATCGACAAAATGCAGCACCATCTTTTGCACGATTTCATCAGTAGCGGTGGGTAATTTCGCGACCTTTTCCATCAAGGCTTCCATCTCGCCGAACTCGCGTTTGTGCCGCGCTATATCAATCGCGCTCATATAAACAGAAGGCAACTTCGTACCCGCCTCAATCGCGTTGGTCAGCAGAGTTTCGACATCGTTCAGATAATTCAGCTTCGCCAGAGCGCGGCAGGCGTTCTGAATTGCATCGGGGTAATCGACGCGAATATCGAGGACGTGTACCCACTGTTCAATCGCACCTTCGAGATCATCTGCCGCTGCCAGTTGTTTCGCTTTGGCGAGCAACGCCTTCACCTGCTTTTCTTCCGCTGGCGTAAGCGGCGTTTCTATGGTCGGGGCGACTGATGATTCGGGCGGCTCTGGTTCTTCCTCGAACATCTGAACCGGTTGTCCGGTGATCGTCACATTTCGGTGATCGACCTCATCATCCGTTTCGATGATGAACGGCGAAGTTGGAGTACGGGCTGGCGGGAGCGTTTCAGGTAGGGTCAACTGCTTTTTGAAGGCAAGCGCCTGCTCGTTCGCCGGGTTCAGGCGCAGGGCGCGTTCCACACATTGCAGTTGTATCTTTTTATCGGCATAGGTGCGAGCAAGCCACAGCCATGCCATCTCGTTGTTCGGGTCGATCCGTAATGACTGAGTGAGAAGCTCACGGGCATGGGCAGCGTCTTTCTTTTCGCGCAGCGCCAGCACCCCCTCGCGGAACAGCGTTTTTGCGTCCATGGCTCTCCCTGAACTGTGGCGACTCATATCAATAATTTTATATCAAATAGAAATTTTTGTAAGATAGTGGTCGAAAACGAGGATGGGCGACACTCAGTTTCGTAACTTAAGTGATTTATACCCCTCTATGCACATAGGACTAGGGAAATGTTTACCTTTTTGAGGAATACATGTTACAGTTAAAGAAGATTGTTGCATTGCGCGACTGCTCATAGGTGGGATGGGCTTTGAAAACAACCATTGAGTGGGAAAAAGGATTTCTCCGCTATGCTTTCGAAGGCGATTGGGATTGGGACGAGTTTTACCAGTCGCTCGAGCGGGGACGCACCCCAGACCCCAAAAACCCTGCTGATGTCATTCTCGATTTTCGAGATGTAACCAATATCGCGCCTGACGCCGTTCTGCGCTTCAAGCCTGCGGCACAGATGGCGGAGCAGAATAAGCGCCGTTACATCGTCGTCGCGCGTAGCAGCGCTATTCAGACGATTTTCATGCTGTTTATCCGCATCTACAGCAACCTTGCCACTCGTTTTTATATGGTCAACACGCTAGAGGATGCCTACAACCTGCTCTCAAGACCAGACCACGCGGCATCAGTGAACCCCGAAATCGCCTGAGGCAACCACCATCGCACTAGCATAATCGGCAGTATGGGTGAGGCTGACATCCCACTGGGTCAAGCCCATGGA
>DATGQJ010000592.1:0-9245 GCA_035304265.1 Oceanobacillus sp. | reverse complement strand
CAGCGGTTTCACGACGCCTTCAACCGTCACGACGTAGACGCGATCATGGCGCTGATGACCGACGACTGTATCTTCGAGAACACCTACCCGCCGCCGGATGGAGAGCGATACGAAGGTCAGGCAGCCGTCCGCGCCTTCTGGGAACGGCTGTTTACCGAATCGCCACAGGCACACTTCGAGGTCGAGGACAGCTTCGCCGCCGATGATCGAGGCGTGATTCGCTGGCGTTATCGCTGGAGTTCAACAGGACACATTCGAGGCGTTGATATATTCCGTATACGAAACGGCAAAATCGCCGAAAAGCTGTCCTACGTGAAGGGGTAATGGGGCGAGATGGCGTCTCGCCCCGCAGGTTCAGGCAGCCAACTCCGCATCTATCGCCTGCAACTCTGCTTCGGTGAACTCAAGATTCTGCGCGGCGGCGGCATTCTCCTCAACCTGCTTGACCGAGCTTGCGCCAATCAGTGCCGAAGTCGCCGCCGGATGTCGCAGCACCCACGCCAGCGCCATCTGCGCCAGCGTTTGCCCGCGCTGTTTGGCGATCTCGTTCAAGCGCCGCGCCTTGTCGATGCGCTCATCGGTGATGTGCTCAGGCTTGAGGAATACGCCCGACTTCTTGGCGCGGGAATCCTCAGGGATACCGTGAAGATAGCGATCCGTCAGCAAGCCCTGTGCCAGCGGCGAGAAGAAGATCAGCCCAAGCCCTTCCTCAGCCGCCACGTCCAGCAAGTCCGGCTCGACCCAGCGGTTGAACATGTGATACACCACCTGATTGATCAGGCACGGCGTCCCCAGTTCCCGCAGGATTCGGGCAGCGGCGCGGGTTTGCTCGGCATTGTAGTTGGAGATGCCCACGTAGAGCGCCTTGCCCTGCCGCACGATGTGGTCGAGCGCGGTCATGGTCTCTTCCAGCGGCGTTTCGGGATCAGGACGATGATGGTAGAAGATGTCCACGTACTCCAAGCCCATACGCTTCAGGCTCTGATCCAGACTGGCGATCAGATACTTACGCGAACCCCATTCTCCATAAGGTCCGAGCCACATATCGAACCCCGCCTTGGTGGAGATGATCAACTCATCACGGTACGGGCGAAAATCCTTGCGCAAGATTTGCCCGAACGTCTCCTCCGCCGAACCATACGGCGGACCGTAGTTGTTCGCAAGATCGAAGTGGGTGATGCCGAGATCGAAGGCGCGGCGCAGCATGGCACGAGCATTTTCCAGCGAGTCCACCCCGCCGAAGTTGTGCCAGAGTCCCAGCGAAATCGCCGGGAGTTTCAACCCACTGCGCCCACAGCGAATGTAAGGCATTTGTGTGTAACGATCTGGAGCAGCTTGATAAAACGAAGTCACCGGAGGCATTGTGCGTTTCCTTAGCTTTGGCAATATTGCCCATAAGCATAGCACGCACATGGGAGGATTGACGACAGCGCCGTCATTCTAACCGAATCGTAGGGCAAGCGTCGGGCAAAATTCAATGACAGCCCTTATCATCATGCGCATGAAATCGCTTCTCACACATGCATTACCGGTGCTGATGCATCCGCTGTTCCGCCGTGTGCTGGCTTTGAGCTTCACGCTGCTGGCGACGGTCATGCTAGTGCAATCGAGCAGTCAGCCGATTGTGGGACCGCCTGCACCACCGGGCAATTCCGATCTCAAACGCGAAATCGTACTCACCATCGGGCACATAGTGACATTTACGACGCTGGTCGGGTTGTGGTGGTGGGCGTTCCTGCCCAACTTACCTTCACATCGGGCGTTGTTCGTGGCTGTAGGTTTTGCCCTGATCTACGGTGTGATCACTGAGTTGGCGCAAACCGCCGTGCCAGATCGCGAAGTGTCGCTTTATGACGTTGTGGTCAACTGGTGCTCTACCGCGTTCGCCGCAGCATTCATCATCCACAGGCAGCGCCGAGCGGAAATCGTGCCTTTCAAGACTTCTTAGCCCCGATTTCCGCTCAGGTTCGCTCGTTATCGGCTTATGCCGATGCTGCGCCAGTCAATCTCTGTGTCGGTTTCTTCGAGCAAATTCTCTTGCAGCACCTTCGCCACCAGTTCGGCGCGGGTGTTCACATTGAGTTTAGCAAAAATGCGCTTGACGTATGTGCCCACTGTCCAACGGCTGATGTTGAGCAGCGCGGCGATGGTCTTGTTGGGCATTCCTTTAATGATGAGTCTTGTGATTTCCCGTTCGCGCGGGCTGAGGTGGGTGTTCGCAGTGTCAGACGACGAGTGAGCGCAGATCACGGTGAATTTGATGCCGTCCACTTCAGTCTCGTAAACCACTTGCTGAAGCTGACTACCTTCTACTTTGGTTGGATAACCAACCGATTTGAGTAGCTGCCGGAACAAAATACCGGGATCGTCTTGACGAGCGTACACAGGCTGTTTCCTCTCTGTCGCAACCGATTGCTACATGAGGACTCAATGCAACCTTTTCACATATATCACACAAATAGGTGTCACATATGTGAATTACCTCATCCAAGCGTCACTCCATACCGGAATCGATTTGATGTACTTGATTGATGTGAGGAACACGGTACGGTGCTCCTCACATCAATCTTTGAATCTTCTACCCTCTGCTCATCCACGCGACCATCAGCGAGGTCAATGCCACCATCACCGCCTGAACAATGTCCCCCGCACGGACGCCAACACTGCCGCCAGTAGTAACTTGTCCTTGTGCTATTACTGTCAGTGTGGGGAGAAACGCCAAAACGAACACAAAAACCAGCGTGAATTTAACCTGACTTTTCATCTTATCCCTCTTTTCTATCTAAATGTTGTAATAATAAAATTATATTCCCCATCATTTGTCAACAAAATAGGCGCAGATGATCTGCGCCCAGATTGAAGTACATTCACTGCTGAAGCTAGGTTACGATGTCCGGCACGTCAAAGCTGCGGAGGTTGCGCAGGAATTGCTCCGCATTGTCGCAGGTTTCGCCTGCACTGACCAGCTTCGCCAGCAACCCGCTCACAACCCCGGCTGCGAATGAAGTCCCCGCCCATCGCGCCGTTCCATTCGTCCAGGAGCCATCGGGCAGTTTGCCAATGTACAAGCTGGCGATACCATGTATGGGATCAGTGGTATTGGTGTTTATGTCTGCCACACCGCCAAATGCTGCCATACCCTCATTCAACGGATTATCCGCGTAATTGGAATACGATGCATGACGGTTGTTGTTATCCAGCGCGGCAATGCCGATCACGTTCGCGAAAGCTGCCGGACGACGAGCAGGCTTGCGCACCCTATCGCCCCGGCTGTCGTTACCCGCTGAAGCTACAATTTTGACCCATTCGCTCCCACCTAACGCTGCCACTCGCTGTGCAATGATCTTTTCCACCGGCTGCATCATCGCAGCCAGATACTCATTCACCGGCATTCGCATCTGTTTAGACGTAAATCGCTGAGTTTCGGCAGCAGGCTCTGCTTGAGCCATGCGCTCCCAATCGGGGAACTTTTCAATCAGCGCTGAAGACTGCGGTCCCATCATCAGGCTGCAATTGATAATCGTGGGGCGCTTGATATTTTTGATCGCCTCTAAGCCCGCCAGCAACGATTTCATCGTACCGACGCCAAATCTATTCAAGACCTCGAGCAAGTGTATTTTCGCTTCCGGCGCTTGCCCGTGAATCAGCCCGGCAATGAACAGCCCGTGGTCACTCATTTCGTAGGTATGTCCGGCGATTTCATAGTGCTCGTCCGGCAATGTTGTGCCGAGTTCAGCCGCCGTGGTGATGGTCAGTTTTTCGAGCAGGCTCAGCAGCGCTTTTGGACGATCCTGCATCCGCACCAGATGCATCCACGACTCCGCCAGCGGGATGCTATCGAGCACATAAACGTCCACTTCTCTGGGTTCATAGGATTTCTGTGCAATCAATCGCTGGTTAATGTACTCTTCCACCGCCTGCACTTGAAGAGGCATGAGATCGTTCTGTGTAAGTTTGCCATCCACAGGCTGCGCACCGGGGCCGCCATCGATGATATGTTGAGCGGCACCGGAAAACCAGTTGGGCGTCACAGCAGCGAGACGGAGCGGGCTGTCTGTAAATCGACCTCGCTGAATACCTTCGTAGGTCTCGTCTATGAGGCGGATAACCTCGTAATTCAACTTCCCCCGCTGGGCACTGTCAAGAATGCGAGGAATCGGCATCTGCGCAGAAACCAGCGAGTACGCGGTCTCATCACCTTCTCCGCCGCCGAAGGTTTGGACATCCAGACAACGGCTCGACATTCCTTCGATAACGTTCCAAACTTCCTTGTTCTTGCTCCGTAATTCGTCGATGTTGACCGCTTCTTTTGGATCATGCTCAAAGAAAAAGCAGACCTCCCCCGGTGTGAAGTATTCGTGACGCTCGATTTCCCTATTACTTTCCATAATTTCCTCCCTAGTGAGTGGCGAAGGTAGAAAGCGGCTCGGCGTTACCGATCAACTGGAAAGCTCCCCAGAAGGCAGGGTGAAGCCACGGTTGTTCACCGAGTATTGCGAGGCTGGCATGACGAAGCGCGGCAGCTTTGGACTGCCCCGCTTGCAAAGCATCGTAGAACTTATCCATCCACTGGACAGTGACCGTATCATCTACACGCCACAGACTGGCAACGAGGGCACCTGCTCCGGCGTAAAGAAATCCGCGCCCCAGACCGATCAATTCATCTCCGGCAGCAACATTCGCGCGTCCCGTTTCGCAGGCACTGAGAACCACAAGTTCGTAGCTGAGATCGTATTGTAGCAAATCGTCGGTGAGAAGCTGACCATCGGCAAGCTGGATATAGGAAAAATCCGGCTGATCAATACGATGCTGCCCATGTGCAGCGATGTGAAGTATCTGAGAAGGCGACGTAGCGAAAACTGACTGATTTGCCTGCTCATCACAGCAAAGAACACCATTGAGACGGTGGCTCACCAGTTCAGCTTCGGCAATGGTATTTGGGAGTCTGCCCTCCCATGTATGCGCAAGAATCAGCGCCCCACTATCACGTTGTGGGGGAGTCTGAGTTAATAATCCCGCTGCTGGTAAAACGACGACTTCATGCGTTTCCAACAGATAGTTTTCTCCGCTGTAGAGCAGATGAAATGGCAGGTAATGGAGAACTCCGTATGGAACAATCACCAATCGCTCGCAATTGCTTATCAGGTCCTCAATAGGAGCAATGAGAGAACCATAAGCCTGTTGAAGGATTTGCCTTGCAAGACGTGTCAGTGCCTCAGCAGATTTGGTCTGTGCTCCTGCGCGTATAGCACGCGCAAAGTTCGCCTGTAACTGCTCCACTAATTTGCCTACAACTTCCGACGTTACGGGAAGTGCTTTAACCCGCAATGTCTCTTTGTCAAGACAGAATACCCACATTCGCGTGCCATCACTGTAAAACTCGATAAGCACCGAGTTTGAAGCTAATCTGGCTTGAATCGCATCAAAATCGACAGCGCCTACTTGCACACTTGCCTCTTGTTCGCTGTAGAGATATAGACGTTCAGTGAGAGAGCGCATCTGTCGCTCACGGTCTGCAACCTCGTGTACAGCTTGTTGGGGCTGGATAGATATATGCTGTACTTCACGAAAAGCCTGATCATAAGCTAATCGATAGAACCAATGATGTTCTTCCCGCAAGCGTTGGAGTTCTTCAATCAACGGGCGTGTGTACGGGTCATCATGTACCCAGCGCAGCTCTTCTCGGTTAGTGAGGTAACTTAACCATAACTGAGACTTTGCTCTTTCCAAAGCCTCGAATGCTTTTTTAGGTTGACTATGCTCTAAATACAACCTGATTAAAGAACGTGATGCATCCTGCTTATCCTCTAAAAAAACTGTTCGCAGAGTAATGGTTAGACTACGTTTCGCTCGCTCAATCGTTGCTACTGCCGCTTGATAGTGTCGAACTGCACGTGTCCACCTATTTTGCCTCTCTGCGACTTGACCTAACAGCAAATGCGTTCCATAGTACAACCACAGGACATTTTCACGACGGGCAATTTGAAGAATATCGTTTCCGATCTCTTCGATTTCTTCTAGCTCCCCCTTTGCCAGTTTGACTTGCCCAATTAACAATCTAGCCGCAGCAAAGTCAACTTGCTGAGCATTCGCTTCGAAAAATTCAGCCGCATCAACCGCTTTTTGAAGTGCCTTTACAAGGTCTCCCTGCTGCAAGGCGATGTGTCCACGTAGGAGTTGCACGGTTGCTATCAATGCCTCTGCACCCAGTTCGGTGAGCACTGATTCTGCTAGACTCAATGTATTTTGAGCATTTTCGAAATCACCCAATCGAGCTTCAGCAGTAGCAAGGTGGAGTTGGACTACAGGAAGGTTATAGCCCGCAGTAGTTAATTCGTGCTCAGATAAAAACTTCTGTGCAAGAACGCAAACATCGTCAAATCGATTCAACGATAAATAACATTCGATCAGACTTCGTTGGGCATAAGCTAGCTGGACTGGCAAATGAGTAGCGAGAAATTCCTGCACCGGATACAACAACTTCAATGCTTTACGATATTGCCCCTGCGCCTGTACTACGGTTGCAATATTTAATTTTGCTAATGCAGCATTACTTATCTCTCTGCGCTCTTCCAAGAGATTTTGCGCGATTTCGTAATAATGTAACGCCTGCTGGAGATTGCCAGTTTCTCGCTGAGCATAGCCCATATTGTTATAAAGCATCCCTAAGCGGGCATGACCAGCCTCGCCCAATTGCTCAGCAATATGGAGTGCTTCATTGTATAGAGCAATTGACTCTCGAAAATCGCCAATTTGATCATATACAGCGGCAGCATTGGAGTTCAATCGCAGTAACTTCTCCTGCTCGCCATGCCGCAGGAAAATCTCGCGTGCCTGTTCTGCCTCGCGCATGGCAACATCCACACGGTTGAGGTTCACACAAATCCCCAACCGCCCAATGCGCGTCCGTGCCCAGCCCACTTCATCCCCCACTGAGAGATAAAGTGCGCCCGCGCGTTCTAAAGTTTCCCATGCTTCTTCAGTATGATTAAGGAGCTTGAGTGCATCACCGCGTGCCATCAAACCCAACGCGATAATGCGTGAATTTTCGAGCGTTTGCCCGACATGGATAATAACATCGGCACAGCGCAGTGACACGTGCGCGTCAATGCGCCAGTGTCGATCCGCTTCCGATTTCAACCGTTCGACCAGCGCATCCGCCACTTCGTCCGACAGTGTATCGGGTAGTGGCGGAGTCTGGTCGGCAAGCACTTGCGAAACAAATGCTTCAATGTCCATAAAGGATCATTCGGTGAGGGTAATATTCTCCAGCACGAGTGTAACGCCGTTGGACGCCGTGATGTTTAGATCGACAGGCGCTCGCTGGCTCAGCCTAAAGCGGAACTCACCTAATTCATCAAGTACGGTCACCGCTTGCACTTCGCCAGCCTGTCGAACTTCCGCCAGCGCCCCCGTCCAGATCGGATTTTCGTCAACCACCTGTCCAGAAAGTACCAATCCCTCGCTCCGGCGGTTCAATTCCAGAAAGATAGTCGCGCCATCGGCTTCCCAGTCCTGTACGTCTGTGTCATCTATTCCTCGTGCCGCCCATGCGCCTGCGTCGGCTCTTGGGTGAGCAATTCGCTCCCATGCCCGCTGTCGTCCAGAAGGCACGACTTGCAAGCTTGGGGTCACTGCTTCCTCGTCGTCTAGAAAGCGCCGCAGCACTCTCAATTCATCCTGACAACGTGGGCAGGTATCGATGTGCCGCAAAACACGGGTCGCCTCATCAGCATCCAGCATACCAGCATCATAATCGATCAGCATCTGTGATGTCGGACAGTCGAACCGCAACAAGGTACCTTTAAGCATCTGTTCCATGCGACGCGCTTCCTTCAGCCGTGCCGCGCAGTAGCCGCACTGCGCCAGATGCTGCTGCACGGCTGTGCTGGCTTCCCCATCCAAAGCCGCGGAGAGATCGTCCTCACTGAGCGGCGGCGGTACACTACAACTCATGAACATCCTCGATTGTTTGGTTTACTACTCTATATAAATGCGATGTTTCTGCTCACATCACAGACCTAGTCATAAACCCCCGCCATTTGTCGCAGCGATTCGTTGCGCCGCAGCGTCCGCCGGATGCGCTGCAAGGCAACCGATACCTGTCGTTCCTGCTGCCAGATCGAGGGATGCAGGCGGACGATCTCGGCGGGTTTCATATCCAGCACGAACGTGAGCCGCGCAAGGAGTTGATCATCGGATTGAGGCAGCAATTGTAGAATATGATTCCAAAGCTCCTCGGCTTCCATTTCGCGCTCGGCTTGTGAGGCTTCCCCGATGTGCTCTATCTGTTCCAGCGGCATATCAGGAAGAGGATGTTGATCACGAATGTACTGTTCAATCGCGCTGTGAACGCACCGCTTCAGGTAGCCAAGTACCTGCGGCAAAAACTGGAAATTGGCGAATTTCGCACCGCGCAGCGCAAAGTAGCAGTTCCGCAGCGCCAAACTTGCGAAGTAGCTCGCATCTTCGCCCGTTTGCGCAAACCGCTCATGCTTATGTACCCAGCTTAAAACCAGCGGCTCGTATATCCGGTAAACGTGGGTAAGCGCCTCACTTACCGCTTCTACCATCGCCCTGCGCAGGAGTTCGAAGCAGTATTGAGGGTCGCTGGGTTCCCGGCGCATGTATTTTGCGGTTTCACCTGCGCAAAGATCGGCAAGTTCATCAACCTGAAAGTTCTGCAAAGCCACAGAAGACCCCCGAACATGGGCGACTAATTGCCTCCTACCGAAGTGAGAATTGTATATAGCGGAGCAGAAAATGCCAAACCACCCCTTGCTTATTCCACGCAAATAAAATAAAAACGAATATATGCCTTTTGTGCAAGTTGGTGCATAAACCTTGACTTTTCGCTAAAATAGCGCTAATCCTTGATGAGGATTGTGAACGATCACCACCGCTACTTTGGCGTGAGGAACTTGAGTCGGTCACTAAGCCAAGCTAAAATCTGCGGTCAGATGATTTTGATGGAGCACTTTTTGTTGTTGTGACCTGTGAACGTTCACAGGTTAATCTGAGAAAATATTTTATGTATCCACACTCTTTTCCATTGAGTGAACGGGCGCAAGTTGCACACCGTACATACGAACACACTGCTCTACTTAACATGAGCAGGTGTGCGTAGGGTATACTCGATGACTGAGTGAAAGGAGACGCTCCAATTTGAAGTCGAACCGTAGTAATAGCCTCAGCCATTCTTAACCGTGCAAGGAGGTGAACGACTCCAACAACGTGAAGGTTCA
>DATGQJ010000591.1:0-11929 GCA_035304265.1 Oceanobacillus sp. | reverse complement strand
GCGAGAATCTGGTCTTGTATATCGGGTGTCACCCACGAATACAAGCCATGCACGATGATGTAATCGAACTGCCCGAAGGATTGATCGATGTCGCGCACGTCCATTGTCCGCAGTTCCACGTTGGTCAAGCCAAGCGTGCGGATCATCTCTTGCCCAACTTCTACTTCTCGCGCGGAATAATCCACGCCGATGAACTCGCTTTCCGGGCATTCATATGCCATCGGAATTAGATTCCCGCCACTTGCGCTGGCGAGTTCCAGCACGCGGCATTTCTCCACCGGAGCGGGATTCAAGCCGAGCAGTGTGGCAATGGTCGCCGTGCGGTTGGGATGAGTCTGCACGTAAGCGGCATCATCATAGGGCACAGCATCATAAGGATTTACGCCTGTAGACATGGAGTATCTGTTTTCTGGTGAGATGAAAGTAGAAACCTATTGAACCGCAAATCTTGTAATCGCGCAAAGCGCAGGATTAACGTCGATCCCATAATTGCCGCGTAATCTGGGCATGACCGAGATGTAAGCCTGTGTGTTCCATCACATGGAGCAATCCCCATGCAGCGGTGATTCGTCTGTTGCTGTTCGGAACCGGATACTCGACTGCCAGTTGGTCGAGCGAGAAGTTTTCCAAGCTGCTTCGAGCATACGCTTCCACCGCCGCGAATCGTTCCTTCAGTTCCGCCGCGCTCAAGCCCTTTGCTTGAAACTCGGCGTCACGGTTGCGCTCAGGCGGATTGCCAAGCGAAATCCCGATCCACCAGCGTGCCGAACTCGTCGTGTGAACCACAAGCACACAAAACGAGTTCATCTGATCGCCGGGAACCCAATCTAAGGCTTCGGCGGGCAAACCTTCAAACGTCTGAATAAAATCGTGGTGTAAGGCTTGCAGCCGTTCCAGAAAGTCTACACAGAATTGTTCCATGCTGTCCTCATGTTAGAATTTTCACCTGCAATGACCTGCATTGCAGGTAAATCTTTGCGCCTAACTACACGAGATGTTTGGTGCTGCTGCTTCCGCCCAGCGCCGGTTGAACTCCGCCGTATACTGCGCCGCCAGATCTGGATCGCTGATGATCACCAGATTCTCGTCGTTCGAGTTCGTCGCGTTTTCCGAGATATTGAACGATCCCGTGATCACGGTCACGTCGTCTACGATGAAAACTTTGTGATGCAGAATGAACGGGTTGCCGTCCTGTCGCACCGGAAGTCCCGCGCAGAATAAGCGCCGCATCTCGCTGAACTGGGTTTCGCTGCCCGTAGTCTCGAAGATGCCCTGCACGCTCACGCCCCCGGTTGCCCGCGTCGCAATCACGTCGCCAATCGCGTCCACCGTGAATGAAAACGTCATGAAGCGGATCGATCTCTGCGCTCGGCTGAGCACGTCATTCATCGCTGGAATCACCGCATCTTCCGGCGCAAAGTAAACGCCAATCGGGATGCCATCCTGCGAAAAGACCGGATTCGGTGTGTTTCTTGGCGAAGTCGGTCCGAACTGCCTCTGCGTGAACATCTCGTCAAATTCAGTCTGGTAATTCTGCACGATTTGACGGGAGCGAATCGCGAGCGCATTGTTGTTGTTGCGGTAGGTATCGTTCACCGTGAAATTCCACGACCCCGTCCACACCGTCGTCCCGTCGAGGATCATGAACTTGTTGTGCATCAACGCGCTGCGTGTATCGGTAACGACGGGAATGCCCGCGTTCACGAACTGGTTGAGCGTGGTTTCGTCGTCACCAAGCCCATCCTCGTTATCCGTCACCACCCGCACCCGCACGCCGCGCTGATGGGCGTTCAACACCGCCTGCGTCAGCGACGCGAGGTTGAATTCATACGCGACAATATCCAGCGTTCGCTGCACATTGTTGATCTCGTTCGCCAGCACCGTATCGATCCCGCCGACGTAAGTGCGGGCATCCCGGCTGCCTGTCGGCGCGGTGAAGTACACCTGCCAGAAACCCTTTTGCGCCCCGAATCCCTGTTGCAGTGTGATCGGCGTCACTGCGCCGGGCGTTGTCAGAATGGTTGGAATGGGAATCGCCGTCGGCGGTTGCGTCGGCTGAATTCCGAGAATGTCGATGCCCGTCACCTGTGAGATGATGAAGGCGATAACCAGCACAATCGCGGCAAGGACGCCGCCGATGAGATTACGCTGCTGTGACGAGTCACCGCTACTGCTGCGTTTTGCCATGAAGCATTCCTTCTGGTGAGGTTCTACGCGCTCTTATGGTAACGTTTCTGTACCCAGTTGTGCCAATCGGCTCTGATGGAAATCCACACGCTGCATGTTTGTCATCAAAGTTAAATTTGCCTACAATGCTGTGAGGCAGAAGGGCAATTTATGCTCAAATACCACCAGTCGATTTTTGACTTTCTCGAACAAATGCCATCTTACTCCGATGCGGTTGCCACACTGATTGACCAGCGTGAACAAGAACTTGGTTTCATGCTTCCTGCGGCAGTCCGTGAATGGTATTCCATAGATGGGAGCCATAAGTTGTTAGCGAGAGATGGCACTGGACAATACCCTATTCCTGTTGAACAGTTAGGCACAACCCCTTACGACAATCCGTCGTGGCTCGCCATCATGTATGAAAACCAGGGGGTAGCTGTCTGGAAAGTGGTAATAGGCGACAGCGACGATCCTCCGGTTCATATGGTGTATGTCGATGATTATCCAGACAACCCCGACGGAGAGTTATACGCCGATCATTTCTCGACCTTTATTCATATCTACTTACGGTGCTATGCACTGATTCAGCTTTTACATCATCCCTATACCATGCAGTCCGTTGAGGACTGCATCTAGCTTCATGCTTAAAAGAAATCGTCTATTGTGGGCAAATCGATGGGTGGCGGCGTCGGTTCATCCTCACTATCATCAATTTTTGCCGGTAGCGCCTTCATCTCGGTGATGTCGTCCTCCGCGCTCTGCGCCTCAAAACTCATCAGGTCTTCTTCGAGCGTATGCGGCGGCGTGTCTGTACTCGATTCATCCTCACCACCGTCAATTTTCGCCAGCAGCGCCTTCATTGCGGTGATGTTGTCCACCGCGCCCTGTGCCTCAAAACTCATCGGGTCTTCTTCGAGCGTGTAACCCAACGTGCCCGCGCGTTCGGCGATTCGATCCATCTCGGCGGTCTGTTCTTCCGGCGTGCTGTAAGAACGCCGCCCGATGTAGCGGTTGATCGACGTGAGCAGTTTGCGCAGCGCCTCGAACCGCGTTTCAAAGGTGTCATCGTCGGGGCTTTCCGTATCGAGCTTGGCAACCTGACGTTCCGCCCATTGCAGCATGGTTGGCACTTCGTCATCGCTGAGGTCTTCGCGCAAGCCGGGGTCTTCGTATAACTGCTGGATGGCGTTTTCGGCGCGGGCGCTCATGGTCTTATTCTCCTGACTCGTCGGGAGTCACGTCTACAAGGTCGCCTTTGTTGTCGAGGTCTGTGTATGGACGCAGCATTTCGACGATCACGGTATGTCCGTTCGCCTGCGCCACTTCAATAGGCGCTTTGCCGTTGAAGTCCATCGCAAACGGATTGGCATCGTGATCGAGCAGCCAGCGCACCATCTCCGGTTGTCCGAATCCCGCCGCGCCGTGAAGGGGAGTGTTGCCGCCTTCGCCCGCGTTGACATCCGCGCCCGCCGCCAGCAGCCGTTCCGCAATCGCGATATTGCCGCTGATCGCCGGATAGAACAGCACCGGAATGTTGTGCGCCCCGACTGCATGTGCCGCATCCGGCTCGTCCGCCAGTATTGCGGCGACTTCCTCATCAAGACCGAGCATTGCCGCCGTGCAAATATCCAGCGGTGCGCCCTGCTCAAGCAGATATTCGGCAATCGTGCGGTTGCCGACGTGCGCCGCCGCCTGAATCGGCGTCTCCATCCACGTCGCATTCTCGTTCAGCAGCGCGGGATTTTCCGCCAGCATCTTCTGCACTTTCTCGAAATCGCTGTGCGACGCGACGACGAACTCGTCTATCTGATCCTGACTCAACTGGGTGGAGGTGGTCATGGTTTCATCCTCACTGGCGTAGGGGCGCACCTGCGTGTGCGCCGTATACCTTAATACTAGACCCTTCGTTCTAAGAGGTCAATTTCGGTGGCAGAGGCTCGGTTGTAATGTGTCCCTTTTTCATGCGACAATCAAGCCAGTATTGAATCAATCACTCCGGGAAGGATATTGGATGAAACCCCATCGTGTGATTCTGATTGCGCTGCTTTTCCTCGTGCTGCCCTTTGCTGCGTTCGCGCAGGCGGACGATTCGCAGGTCGTTCTGTTTCATGGCACGCGCGGCGCTGACTTCTCGACCTTAGGCGGTGAACTGCTCGTGCTTTCGCTGGCAGATGCATCCATCCAGACGATCCCGCTGCCGCCGCAGTTGTTTCCTGTGGGCAACGTCATCAGCAGCTTGAGCCTCTCTCCCGATCATCGCTATCTTGCCGTCGCCTCGCAGAACACGACGAACGAATCCGCCCCTCCGATCCTGATCCTCGATCTTCAATCCGATAGTTGCTGCGTGACCGTCCATCTGCCGTGGCGTGACGTTGCCATGTATGAACTTGGCGACTTCAGCCCGGATAGTGGACGGCTCGCGCTCGCGTGGTTCGGTTTCATAGACCGGACAACCTATGACTCTACTGCCGGAATCATGACCGTAGATGCCGCAACCGGAATCATCCTTCAGGCAATTTCGATGACGGATGTCCGCAGTGCGCTTGGGCTTGGATATACACCCACCTTTGCCACGATTGGCGCGTGGCGCGAGGATGGCATACGCTGGATCGAAAACTGCTACGCCTGCGAGCCAGATTTCGAGGGTGAATGGATGATCTGGACGCCCGAAACCAACAGCTTTACCGTCAACAGCGGGGAATACTTCAGTTTCGTTTTCGGCGACGTGCTGCCCGCGACAAGCGAGATGCTCTATACCGGACAGAGTGCACAGTTTCCGGTCAGTCAGGAGCCTGCTTACCTGCCGATTCCCAACGTTGTCTACTACATTCACGACGCGCCTATTCCGTCGTTCACCGAACCGACGACTGCGCCCGTCATTTACTTTGACGAGAATCAACTGGACATCAGCGGCGGCGGTCACTGGGTATTGGATGGACAAGCCGTGCTGGTTTCACCCTACATGAGCAGTCAATGGACGCTGCTCTACCGCGATGGAACCCGGCAATCAGTGACGGTTCCGGTCAATTCCACCTTCTTGCTCGGCACGCCCAACGGCTGGTTAACGCTGAATGACGATCCGAACGGCGCGGCGCTGACGATGTACACGGTTGAAGGGGCAGAGGTGCTTGCGACGCCATTGGGCATGACCTTACCGGAAAATGAGTACGTAGAGGTGCTCGACGCACCGGAGCTTGGCGGAAGCGTCACCGATCTGGGCGCATTTGCGACGGTGGAACCGCGGTTCCCGCCTGTAAGCGAGACCGGCACATGCCCCGGTCTGCTGCCTACCCGTTTGACCGTCCACACGCTCGCGCGAGTGACACCCGGCGTTCCCAACCGCCTGCGAGCTAATCCCAGCCTCGACGGGGCGATCCTTACCGAAATCCCCGGCGGCGCGGAGATCTATCTCCTTCAGGGACCGACCTGCGACACCGCCAACGGGATTATCTGGTGGCAGGTGGGCTACAACAACCTGATCGGCTGGACGGCAGAAGGTCAGGGCGATACCTATTTTGTCGAGCCTTTCGGCGTAGGATGAACCTTTGGAACATTTTATGACGACAAAACGTCTAATTCGCCATGCATCAGGAGGTACGATGAAGATCAACGGCAATTTACCCCTAAAGCTCTTACTCATGCTCTCAATTCTGCTTGGGCTGGTGGTTTCGGCGCAGGCACAACCCGATCAGGTCGTCAGCTTGTTTCATGCGATACAAGGTGAGGACAATACTGTACTGGGCGGCGAAGTTCTCTTCGTATCACTGGCAGACGGTTCGGTGCGTGTGCAGCCGCTTTCAGGCAGGTTGTTCGCTGGCGGAAGCACCGTAACCGAGGCGGCGATTTCGCCGGATCATCGTTATCTGGCGATCACGTCGCAGGTTGTCGGGACTGATACGCAACCTCCGGTGGCGATTTACGACCTGTCCACCGATAGCTGCTGCGTTTACGTCCAGCCGCCAACCCAAATCCCCGTCACCATTTATGAACTGGGCGCATTCAGCCCCGACGGTACGCAACTGGCGCTGGCGTGGCTGACCAATGACGATCAGGGGACGTTTCCTTTCACCGGCGGTATGATTATTGTGGATGCCGCGACGGGAGCAATCGTCAAAAGCGTCTCCGATCAGGAAATCGGCGCGGCGCTCGGCGAGGAGTTTCCGCCGCCATGGGCGGTTCTGGGCGACTGGCGCGAGGATGGTATTCGTTTCCACCCGAACTGTTACGCCTGCGAAGGTGTGATTGAAGGCGAATGGGCGATCTGGAACCCGGTGACTTCTAGTTTTGTGCCCGCCAGCGGCGAATACTTCAGCTTCGCCTTCGGCGCAGTTCTTGAGCGCACGGGCGAGACGCTTCTTGCCACACAAAACCTGCAATTTCCGGCAAGCGCTGAACCTTCCATGCTCCCTACTCCCAACGTGATTTCCTACGTCGCATCGGGTCGTCCGCCGAGGTACTACGAACCATCCACCGCGCCCGCGATCTTCTTCAACGAGGCGTATATCGATATGGGAGTTCATGCTGAATGGGTGCTGGATGGGCAGGCGGCGCTCGTCTTTGCGCCGGGAACCCGTGATTTGACCCTGCTGTTCCGCGACGGAACCCAACAACCCGTGTTCGTGTCGTCCAGTTTCAACTTCCTCACCGGAACGCCGAACGGTTGGTTGATGCTCGAAGATGCTGCCAACGGTCAAGTATTGACCCTGTACACCGTCGAAGGCGCGGAAGTGCTGGCAACCCCGGTTGGCGACCCGTTGTCGAGCAGCAGCGCAATTCGCGTGCTCGATGCGCCGGAACTCGGTACATCGTTGACAACCGTCACGCCATTCCCGGAGATTGCGCCGCAGTTCCCGCCTGTAAGTGATAGCGGGACATGCCCGAACCTGCTGGCTTCACGTCTTGCACCATACAGTCCGGGGCGCGTGACGCCGGGCGCTCCCAACCGCCTACGCGCGGAACCTTCGACCAGCAGCGCTATCCTCGGTGAAATTCCGGGCGGCGAATTATTCTATGTGCTCAGCGGTCCTACCTGCGATGACGCCAACGGCATCGTCTGGTGGCAGGTGGATTACAATGGGCTGGTAGGTTGGACGGCGGAAGGTCAGGGCAATACCTACTTCGTCGAGCCTGCCGGTGCGGGATAGCTTCACCGCTTCGTTTACGCAATTTTGACGGCGTTTGCGAGAACGTATAAACCTCATCCCCAACCTCCTCTCCACTGCGTGGCAGAGGGGGCGAAACCAGTTTTGCGCACGAAGCGCGGGGGTGAGGTTCTCTCTACGCCAGCATTTTCTCTTGAGACGATTCCCCTGCGCTCTGCATCAGCCACATGTAACCGTCTTCGAGGCTCGGCTCGACGGGTGCGGCGTGATACTGCGGGTCGGGGTCGCCAACCACGCGATACTGCACGCCGTTCGCCATTTGCAGGGTTGAAACCAGTGTCAAGCCCCCGTTGGGACGCTCACCGCTGCTGGTGATCGTCCAGACGTGTCCCCGCGCTCGCTCGATCAGGTCAGAAGGTGAGCCGCGAAAGATCACGTTTCCGCTGCGCATGACCGCCAGATCGTTGCAACTCTGGCTGATGTCCTCGACGATGTGGGTGGAGAGGATAATCGTCCGTTCCAGCGCCATATCCGCCAGCAGATTGCGGAAACGAACCCGTTCTTCCGGGTCAAGTCCTGCGGTTGGCTCGTCCACGATCAACAGGCGCGGATTACCAAGCAACGCCTGCGCGATACCGATGCGCCGCTTCATTCCGCCGGAGTAGGTTTTCAGGCGGCGTTTTGCCACGTCGGTCAGGCGGACTTTTTCCAACAGGTCGTTGATCTGGCGCTTGCGTTCGGTTGCGTCGGTTACGCCTTTGAGGATCGCCATGTAGTCGAGAAATTCATAGGCGTTGAGGTTGGGGTATAAGCCCAATTCCTGCGGCAGATAGCCGAGATTCGCCTTCGCCGCGAGCCGCCCGCTGGCGCTGCTCATGTCATGTCCGAAGGCGATGACGCGCCCCGACGATGGACGCAGCAATCCGGCGAGGATGCGCATCAGCGTGGTTTTGCCCGCGCCGTTGGGACCGACCAACCCGAACATGCCCATGCCGATGTCGAGCGAGATTCCGTCCAGCGCCTTGACGCCGCCGCGATAGGTTTTGGTGAGATCGTTGATTTGGATCATCGTTATTTGTCCTTAGTCATTTACTAAAAGTGGAGTGATGAGTGGAAAGTTAAAAGTAAAAAGTAGAAGGCTTACACACTTTCAACTTTTTACTTTTCACTTCTTTTACTCATTCCTCATCACTTTTTTCACCCTTCTCTTACACGGGCGTCGATCCATGCGACAATGCCAAGCACCAACACCCCAAGATTGGCGAAAAGCATGATCTGGGCGGTGTTGCCGACCATCGAGCCGATTAAGCCGTCGTAGGTAAGGCTGGTATAAATCTCGTTCGCCCGCCCGACAAGCGGCGTGTAGAGGGCGACGATCACGAGAGCGAAGACGCCTACGCCGATGGGAGTCATCACCAAACCAACCAGAACGGACATCCGCCGGGTGGCGACGCCCGCCGCCGCCAGAATAGAGATGCCGGAAGCGAAGGTCGCCGCAGGAATTAGCATGATGCCCCACAATTTCAGATAGACGCTCATATCGAACGAGCCGAAACGCGCGGTAGCAATCGGAATGTAGAGCAGCGCACACAGAACAATGCCGATAAGCAGCCCAACCCAAACGCCAAGCAATTTACCGCCGAGATAGGTAGCGCGTGCCACAGGCAGCGTATTGAGCAGTTCGCGCACGCGATAGTGTTTGTCCAATGGAATGGTTTCCGCGCTCATGAGCAGCAGCATGATGATAAGCAACTGCGTGACCAGCGGCAGCAGGGTCGCTACCTTCAGCGTGGCATTCACCTGCTCCAGATCGACGTTACGCAGCCAGTTGGGAATATTGGCAAGAATGGCGTCGTCAGCGGGGATCGTGGTGACTTCGCCAGTTTCGTAGAGGCGCAGCGTCACGGTAGCAGGCGTCACCGTATCGTCCATGTAGAGGATTTCGCCGCCTTCCGCGCCCAGCGGTTCTTTCTGTATCGTTGCGGTAAACACTGCCAGCCCGACGAACAGGAAAAGCACGGTGACGATCAGGCTGCGCCGCCGCCAACTCATCAGCAGTTCGTATTTGATCATTGTGCCCAGTTGGGCGAGTTGCAGAGTCATAATGCATTCCTTCGATATTCGTTGGGCATTCGCTTCAAAGTGAGAGGTGGGGTTCTGGTGTCGCCCCATTTTGTCCACAACCACGCCAACACTCAGAGAACGGGAAGTGGGAGCGCAAAGGTCGCTATCACCTGCGTTGTGTTGGCAAGCAAGCCGCCGAGCACATCGCCATAAGTGGATGCAGGAGAAAGCGGCGCTCTGCCCGATAGTCCCATACCGGAAACCGCGATGCTTGTGAGAATCGCGCCTGCAAGGAGTAAACCAACCGGCACCAGTAGCGCACCGATCAACACAGCGATCCGTCGAGTTCCAACGCCGCTTGCAAGGAGAATGGAAAAGCCGGAGACCACTAGCGAGGCGAGGATAATGATCAATCCCCACAGGGCAATGTAGAGAAGCGGGTCATATACGCCAAACAGAAGCCGCATAGCCACGGCATAGAGAGCGGCACAAATCAGCAAGCCGATGGTGAGACAGAACCACAATCCAAGCACTTTTCCGGCAAGATAAACCGTTTTTCCAAGCGGAAGCGATTCTAAGAGTTCGCGGGTTTTACTCTGCCGATCCAGCGGGATCGTGTCTGAAAACAGTGGCGGTATGCCGATGAACAGAGGCAGGAGTGACGATCCAAGCAAGAGAATGACGATCTGATCATTGGCGAACTGCTCGTAGCTCACGGTATATATCCACGGCGGCGCATCTCCCGACCAGCGATCTGCGAAGAAATCTTCCATCGTTTCGATTGGTGGCAGCGGCGTCTCGATGACTTCAACGCTTTCCCCGTCCGAAATGAAAGTCTGGCTCACTCGTGGACGATTGAGTTGATCTGCGGTGAAAATGCTGAATCCCACCAATCCGATCAGATAGAGCACGGTGAGGAACGTGACGACTCTCCGTCGCCAGTGCATCAGGCTCTCGTACACCACCATCGCGCCCAGTTGGGCAAGTTGTCTCATAGTCGTTCGTCCTTAGTCGATAGTCGTTCGCTGTCAGCTTTATTGCCCACGATTTCCCACACCAAGCACCTTCTCAGCGTCGCGCAGGGAATAGACAATCCACCCGATGCAAGCGACGCCAATCAGCGTGACCACAACGCGATTGAAAGCGTAGATGTTGTCCGGCGACGTGTTCCACATCATGCCCAGAAAGAACGCGCCCTCACGCTGCAAGAACAGGTGAACCGGATGCGTAAAATTCCACTGCATGACGGCGCTGTCCCCTGCGAACAAAATCGCCCCGTAGATGAAGATCGCCGCCAGCAAGCCGAAGCTGCTGCGCCGCATCATGAAGGTGATCGTGGCAGCCAAGCCGATCAGCGCCAGTGTCGGCGGCAGCCAACCGACGACCAACGCGCTCACCGATGGCTTTCCCGGTATACCGGAAATCAGCACCGACCAGACCAGCCCGATGCTCAACTGCATGAGCAGCACCGCCGAGAGCCGTTCGTAAATCAGCCATGCCGCCGGACGCGGGGACGACAGCAGTAGTTCCAGCGCAGGCTCGTCGTCGGGCGCAAACAGGAACGCCGCCTGAAGCGCCGCCACCAGCGGCAGCACGATTTCGATCACTCGACTTTGCAAATCCGGGAATGCCGACAGAATCGCCAGCGCCAGCAGGCTCACCATCGGAAAAATCCAGCCGACCATGCGAAAGCTCATGCGCCATGCGAAAGTCCAGTTTTTGCTCAAGGTGTACCTCCATGTGGAGAGGGATGAGGAATGAGTGATGAGTAAAAGGAGTTAAAAGTGGAAAGTTTAAAGTTGAAAGTATGACGATCTCGAAGGCGAGCTTTTCCACTTTTTACTTTCAACTCATCACTCATCACTCATTACTCATCACTCATTACTCTTACTCAAAAGGCTCTCACGCTCCGAGAACCACAGCGCGATTGCGACTAACAACACTGCCGAGATGAACAGTGCCGGACGAAAATCCACCGACAGTAAGTCCGGCAGATAACTTGCGTAGGGCATGAGGTTGGGATCGGCGAAGTGCCGAAAGACAATGCCGAACCACACCACAAGACTGACGATGATGCTCAGGGTGGTATCGAACAGGAACACACTGAGCAAAAACGCCAGCGCTGAGAGAAAGGTCATCGGCGCGAGCCACGACATCACCAGCGGCGTCAGTGAAATCTCCGCGTGCGTTACCGCCAGTAAAACGCTACACGCCAGCGCCAGCATCAGGTTGATGCCGTAGAGCAGCGACAGCCGCGCCAGCAAAATCACGCGCGGGCTGACAAGTGTGGTCATTTGCACCTCAAGCGGCGGATCGACATCTTCGCCATACAGAAAGGCGACGCCCACCGCCGCGACTACAGGCGCAACCAGAATGATAGGCAGCGTCGTGCCGTTGGGCGTCTGGAACGTGAGGATTGTTACCACCGTGCCCATCGCCAGCAGAAGCGCCGACGCCGCCCACGTGAGCGTGTTGATCAGGCGCATCTGCGAGCGTAGAATCAGCCACAGCCAAGCCAGCGACATTTTCAACGGCGGGCGCACCGGAACAGGCGAATGCGTCGGGAGGTGCATCAACCGCTCGATCAGGCGGGA
>DATGQJ010000590.1:0-3075 GCA_035304265.1 Oceanobacillus sp. | reverse complement strand
GCTCGCCCGTAATTGCTCCGGCGGTAAATGCAGGGGCGATGAAGATGATCAACAGGAGTTCAATGCCGACCACGCCCATGAACAATACACGCCCGACCTCGCCCGCCGCCGCCGAGCCGGAGGTATAGGTGAGCGAGTTGTAGACCAGATAGAGCAGCATGGCAAAGCCGCTCATCAACCCCAGATACACCGTGAGGACGAGAAAGGCGCGTACCCCGCGCATTCGCCCGCGTAGCTCTTTGAGCATGACCGGGTTGACACGAAAGGCGCGTATATCGCGCCCCAATCGTATCCCTGCCCATATCGCTATTCCCGCGGTCAGCAATGCGGGCGTGTAGCCAAGCACAAATAACGCTATCCCGTTCAGGAGCACCAGCACCCACAGCGCGGGCAGCGCCCACAACTCTCGCGCCACCACGCCGACCATCAGCACGAGGAAAGCGCTCATGTTCAACAGCGCGATCAGGATCACCAGCGCCAGCGCCGTATCCGCCGTGCCGGTATAACGTGCCAGCAGCACACCTTGAAGCGTAATGAACAGGTCGGGAATCAAGCGCGATCCGGCAGCCGCCGCCAGCAGCAGCACGATCACCGCCAGCGCCGTATTCAGCACCGCACCCCAGCGAAGAATACGAGCGCCGTATTCCAGTCGCTGGTCGCGTGGGTTAATGGAGTCCTGTAAGGCGATTTCCGTCATGAGATTAGCTGACGATACCCTTGGTTACGCGCATGAACATGGCTTCAAGGTCTTTGGTCTCTTCGGCAAAGCCCAGCACGGCGACGTTCGCGGCGGCAATCGCCTGATTCAGCGCCACTACGCCGTCGTCATCGCCTGTGTAGTCGATACGCACGCGGTGGCGACCACCCTTCGGTTCTAAATCCACGACGTTTATCACGCCTTCAAACGGTGCCGCAATCGATCTCACCGTCGCGGCAGCTTCGGCATCTTTGACGGTCACGGTGATCTCGCGGTGGGGCTGCAACTGAGCACGCATTTCATCCATGCTGCCCTGCGCGATCATCTGCCCTTCTTCGATAATGCCGATGTGGGTGCAGATTTCACTCACGTCCGCGAGGATGTGCGTGGAGAAGAAAATCGTCTTGCCCATTTTCGCAAGCTCGACCAGCAGTTCACGGATCTCAACGCGAGCGCGAGGGTCAAGCCCGGAAGCAGGCTCGTCAAGAATCAAGACTGCCGGATCGTGCGCCAGCGTTCGCGCCAGTGAAAGCCGTTGTTTCATACCGCGACTCAGCTTGTCCACCATGTCGTCGCGGCGGTGCGTCAAATCCACCAGTTCTAGTAAATCCTCGATCAAGCGTTTGCGTTCCGCTTCGGGAATGTCGTAACAAGCGGCGAAAAAGTCCAGATATTCCCACACCCGCATGTCATCGTAAACACCAAACTCATCGGGCATGTAGCCGATGGCGCGGCGAACCGCGCGTGGCTCGTCTGTCACCGAATGCCCAACGACGAATGCCTCTCCTGAGCTAGGGCGGGTGAGTGTCGTCAACATGCGCATGGTGGTCGTCTTGCCCGCGCCATTGGGTCCGACGAAGCCGTAAATCGACCCGACAGGCACTTCAAGCGAGAGACCGTTGACGGCGGTGAACTTGCCAAAATTTTTCACCAAATCTTTCGTTTCGATAATCAGGTCTGCCATAAGCCAGTGATTTCCACTCGATATTTCGATGTTTAGATTTTACCCACTTTTCTTCAATTCAGGATAAGTATCCTGTTACACCCTTCAGAGTTCAGAATTGACTTGTTATCATTGTTGAAATAATCCAAAATGAAATGGTGTCGGTTGGAGCGTGAGGGGTAAGCGGTGAAACGTAGAGACCTGTGGTACAAGAACGCGATCATTTACTGTCTGGATGTAGACACCTATATGGATGGCAACGGCGACGGTATTGGCGACTTCGAGGGGCTGATGATGCGGCTGGATCAACTCGCCTCGCTGGGGATTACCTGCATCTGGTTACTGCCGTTTTATCCGACGCCGAATCGAGACAATGGCTACGATGTCTCGGATTACTACAACGTCGATCCGCGTCTGGGGACGCTGGGCGATTTTGTCGAGTTCATGCGACGCGCTCAGGAACACGGCATTCGGGTGATGGTCGATCTGGTCGTCAACCATACGTCCATTGATCACCCGTGGTTTCAGGCTGCCCGCGCTGATCCCAAGTCCAAATACCGCGATTGGTACGTATGGAGCAAAGAGCGACCGGAGCAAATGGACGAGGGCGCAGTGTTCCCCGGCGTGCAAAAGACGACGTGGACTTACGACCGCAAGGCTCAGGCGTATTATTTCCACCGCTTCTACTGGCATCAACCCGACCTGAACATCGCCAACCCTGACGTGCGAGATGAGATTCTCAAAATCATGGGGTTCTGGATTCAACTCGGCGTCTCTGGCTTCCGGGTGGATGCCGCGCCATTTCTGATCGAGTTCAAGGACGAACATCCTGCCGACCTCGACGATCCGCATATGATCCTGAGACACATGCGCGATTTTCTCTCATGGCGGCGGGGCGACGCGATCATTCTGGCAGAGGCAAACGTGCTCTACGAGGACGTTGATCTGTATTTTGGCGATGGCGACAAGCTGCAAATGCTGTTCAATTTCATCCTCAACCAGCAGCTTTATCTGGCGCTGGTGCGGGGCAGCGCCGATCCAATCATCAAAGCCTTCAAAGCTGCGCCCGCAATTCCGAAAACCGGACAATGGGCGAACTTCTTACGCAACCACGATGAACTCTCACTGGACAAACTCACGACGGAAGAACGCGAAGAAGTATACGCGGCGCTCGGTCCGGAACCCGAAATGCAAATTTATAACCGGGGCATCCGGCGGCGGCTCGCCCCGATGTTGAAGAATGATCGCCGCTGTCTCGAATTGATGTACAGTCTGCTGTTCACGCTTCCGGGCACACCCGTGATCTGGTACGGCGAAGAAATCGGCATGGGCGAAGACCTCTCGCTAGAGGAACGAAACAGCGTGCGCACGCCGATGCAGTGGTCGGACGAGAAGAATGGTGGATTTTCCAGCGCCCCAAAGGAAAAACTGATAC
>DATGQJ010000589.1:0-3965 GCA_035304265.1 Oceanobacillus sp. | reverse complement strand
TATCCTAGAGCCACAAGATCATAGACTATCATAAATTCGTGAATAGTTGTCCCTGCCATTTGTACTAGCCACACTGATTTTCGGCTTGAATTGCCGAACGTGGTATAACTAAAGCAAATTGAGCGTTTGAGTATCACGAATGACATTTACTGCGCCGGCGGCGCTTGTCTTACTCCTGACCATTCCATTTGTCATTTACCTTGGATGGCCCCGTGTTGCTTTCCGACGTGGGCGCGACATTGCCAGTTTGATACTGCGCAGCCTGATCATTTTGCTGCTTGTTCTCGCGCTTGCCGGAACTCAGGTGGTGCGTGCTGCTGGCAAACTGGCAGTGGTGTTTCTGATCGATGCTTCGGATAGCGTGGGGCAGCAAGCACAGGAAGCGCAGCTTAACTTTCTCCGCGAGGCGCTGGAAGGCATGTCTCCCGACGACGAAGCAGCAATCGTCGTTTTTGGGGCGAATGCATTGGTCGAACGCCCGATGAGCACCACGCGCGAAATCAGCCCTTTGCGTTCGACCCCCATCACCAGCAACACCGATCTCGAAGAAGCTATTGGTTTGGGCATGGCGCTGTTCCCGGCGGATGCGGCAAAACGCATGGTCATCCTGAGTGATGGTCAGGCGACAGTCGGAGACGCCGAAGCTGCCGCGCGACGCGCTGCTGCCACCGGAATTGAGATTAGTTACGTACCGTTCCGCCGCGCACCGACGCCTGAAGTGTTGATGAGTGATGTGCGAGTTCCCGATTCAGTCAGCGCGGGGCAGCAGTTTGACCTGAGCATGACCATCGAGGCGGAGGAGGCGACGGACGCCACCATTCAAGTGTTCGCCGACGGTGCAGTCATCCACACGCAGGATGTGCCGCTTCTACAGGGAACCAACAACTACACCCTTCCACTCACGGCAGGCGATACCGGCTTCACCGATTTTCAGGTGTTGGTGACTCCGGCGGATGGAGACGGCTTCTATCAGAACAATCAGCTTTCTGCGTTCAGCCGTGTCATCGGTCCGCCGCGCGTTCTGGTGGTTTCATCCGATGATGAGGAATCACGTTATCTGGTGGATGCGCTCGGCGAACTTGGCGTGACGGTGGATCAGGTACGCCCGTCACAGTTGCCGATTGGCATTCCGGCGTTGGAAGATTACGACAGTATCGTGCTGGCGAATGTCCCCGCCTCGCAGTTATCGACCCGACGCATGGCGAACCTGAACACCTACGTGCGCGATCTGGGTGGTGGGCTGGTGGTGGTTGGCGGTCCGCGTTCCTATGGTCCCGGTGGTTACTTTCAAACCCCACTTGAAGAGATTCTACCCGTCGAATCGCAAATCCGTGATCAGCAGCGTCTGCCGCAGTTGACGATTACCTACGTGATTGACCGTTCCGGCAGTATGTCCAACGTTGGACCGAGCGGCGTCTCCAATCTCGAACTGGCGAAAGAAGCCATTATCCGATCTGTCGATTTCTTGCAGCCGACAGACCGCGCCGGGGTGGTCTCTTTCGACGTTGACGGGTTCTGGGTAGCCGACATACAGCCGGTATTTGATCGCATCGGTTTACAAACACGGATAGCGACCTTGCAGGCGGGCGGCGGTACCGACATCATGGCGGGAATGCGGTTGGCGGCTGAGGCGTTACAAACCGACCCATCTGAGCGCAAGCACATCATCCTGCTCACGGATGGCGGTGCAGAGCCGACAGGGTTGGTCGAACTGGCACAGGAATTGTACGAAAATAACGACGTTACGACCTCGGTGATCGCCATCGGAGCAGGCGCTGCATCGTTTCTCGAAGACATGGCGCAGGCGGGTGGTGGTAACTACCACGCCGTTGATGTGGTCGAATCCATTCCGACGATTTTCACGCAGGAAACGGTTTTAGCGACGCGCTCTTACATTCTGGAAGAGGAGTTTGTTCCTGCAATTTCCGCCAACAGCCCGATCCTGAACAACATCAATTCCGCGCCGCCGCTGCTGGGCTACGTGGCAACTACACCGCGACAAACGGCGCAGGTCATTCTGCGTGGTCCCGAACCTTACCGTGATCCAATTCTGGCATCGTGGCAGTACGGCTTAGGGCGCGTTGTTGCCTTTACCAGTGACGGGACGGCGCGATGGGCGTCCAACTGGGTCACATGGGATGGATTCGCGCAGTTCTGGAATCAGGCGGTGCAGTGGACGATCACCGAGAGTGCCTCCAACAACGTTGAGGCACGAGTGATCATGGAAGGGGAACAAGCCCGCGTCACGGTGGATGCACGGGACGAAGAGGGTGATTTCCTGAATGGCTTGGCGCTCAGTGCGCGTGTGGTTAGCCCGGAAGGGGAAGCGGTCAGCGTGCCTTTGCAACAGGTCGCGCCCGGACGCTATGAAGCGGCTTTCGTGCCCGATGCAGAGGGGGCGTACTTCATTCGGCTCGCGGGTGGTGACGAACAAGGCATCAGCGTGAATCAGACGACGGGTTGGGTGATGAGTTATTCGCCGGAATACAGCCTCACCGCGCCCGCTGGCAATCTATTGCAGGAACTTGCCTCACTTACAGGTGGGCAGTCGCTGGCAGATTCGCCCAACGAAGTCTTTGCGCATAACCTGACCTCGCAGGCGGCGCTGAACCCGATCTGGCAGCATCTTTTGCTGGCGGCGCTGTTGCTGTTGCCCTTCGACATCGCCGTTCGCCGCTTGCTGGTGACGCGGAGCGATCTAGTACGACTGCGGAATTGGATTTTTGGTGAACAGCAGGCTGTCCCCGCTACGTCCGAGCGCATGTCTACCTTGTTTGACGCGAAAGCCCGCGCTCAGAAAACGCTGACGACAGAAGCAAGCGCCCCCGTTCAGCCGGAGAGCACGACAGCAGCGCTTCGCGCGAGACGGGCAGCGCGGCGTTCAGGCGCGGAAACTGCGCCAAAGGTAGAGATACCATCCCCACGACAGACGACCCGGACTTCAACGCCTTCATCCTCTCGCACCGCGCCGCACGTGGAAGGATCGAACATTGCGGGCGAACTGCTTAAGCGGCGCAAAGATCGGGATTAAGTCGCAAAACCGAGTACGTATAACAGCCATTTGAGTAGTGATGACGGTGTAGGCGGTGGCGGCGGTGGAACGTTCGCCAGTTCTTCAGGTGAAGTTGCCCTACGGCGCTCAAGCTCGATTTTCAGGCTTTCTAGCCCACGAGTCATCGCCCAGTGGTGGTTGGCGGAAAAGATCGGTTTCATCAGAAAAGAAAGCCGTTTGAGCAACGGCTTTTCGGCGTTGATTTTCCAGTCGTAAACTGCCATGACCTGATCGCCTTCCTGCTCGAACGTCCAGATGCCGCGCCCAACGAAATCGCCATTCGCTTCGAGGGTGTAGCCTTTGGCATTCACTTCACTCACCCGAAACTTCCAGCGCAGTGTGTAGGGCAGCCAGCCTTTGGTATACAGATCGATGACCCGACCAATGCCGTTCTCGTCGCCCGGTTCAAGCTGCTTCACTTCAAGATACACCGAGGGCCACCAGCGCGGCAGGTCGGTAGCGTCGCCAAGAACATCCGTGACTTCCTTGACGGTGCCTTGTACCTGCCATGTGGTGATGAAGTGGTAAGCGTTATCGGGCAAGGGAAGTCGTCTTTCTGTGGATAAGGGCTACCTCAGTACAGAGTACAGCATTTCTTTCCAGCGCGGGATGTTGATTTCCCAGCAAACGGTGACGTTGGGTTCGCGTTCGGTGATGTGTCCCCATACTGGACGGTTGCGCTCATCCACCGACACGCCAAATTGATCGACCACCGTCATCCCGCGCGTGAGGTCGCTCTGGGTTTCCACTTCTACGTAATGCTTGCTGCTGCGCGTGCAAACCGTCGGATCGAGGGCAACCGCCATTGCCACCGGATCAGCCAAGCCAAGACCGGGGTCGCCCGACTGTGCCTGATTTGCTTCGAGGGCGCGGCGGTTGCAGTCCAGCGCAAAGTCCGAGAGCGGTGTTCCAA
>DATGQJ010000588.1:0-17019 GCA_035304265.1 Oceanobacillus sp. | reverse complement strand
TCGATAGCAATTATTCTCTTATTTATCCTCGTGTTCGAGTTCAACCAACCCAGCATCGTATCGTTCTTTTCGCCGCAGTACGTGGTTGCGCCGTGGAGTTGGGAGCGCATTGTTGACATGCTCCGTCACATTTGGCCCGTGCTGTTGATTGCGGGTTTAGGCGGGGTGGCACGTAACATGCGTGTGATGCGCGGCAATTTGCTCGATGTGTTGGGTTCTCAGTACGTGCAAACTGCCCGCGCCAAGGGCTTGAGAGAAAATACCGTCATCGTCAAGCACGCAACGCCCAACGCCCTGCACACGATTGTCGCTTATCAGGGGACGGTGCTGCCCTACATGATGACGGGTGAGATCGAGGTCGCCATCGTGCTTGGCTTGCCGACTATGGGACCGCTGTTTTACGAATCGCTGGTGAATCAGGACATTTATATTTCCGGTTCGCTGTTACTGATCTACGGCGCACTGATCCTGATCGGCAATCTGCTGGCGGACATCCTCTTGTCCGTTCTCGACCCCCGAATCCGTTACAGCTAGGAGAGTAACGCGCATGATAGAGGAACGACAATTCGAAGACACCGGTCTTGAAGAGGATCTTGTTGCCGAGGAAGGGGCAGGCGAAAGCAGTTTACAGCTTATCTGGCGGCGGTTCAGACGCAGCAAGGCATCCATCGTCGGTGCGGCGATGGTGCTGATGCTGGTTTTGCTGGCGGTATTTGCCGATTTCTTCAGCCCGACACCCATTAATCAAATTGACTTAAATGCTTCTTTCATTCCCCCACAGCGCGTTTACTTCGGCTTTGACGCACAGGGGAATTTTCATCCGGGACCTTTTGTATATAACTACGTTTACGAGCTAGACCCCCTGACGTTTCAGGTTCACTGGCAGGAAGATACGAGCAAGGCATACGACATCCACTTCTTCGTGCAGGGGTCGGAATACAAGATACTTGGACTGATCCCTTCCAATTTGCATCTGTACGGTGTCGAAGAGGGCGGCACGGTTTATCTACTAGGGACGGATAAGTTCGGCAGAGACTTGTTCGGCAAAGCCGCCGAAGCCGGACGCATCTCCTTGAGCATGAGCCTGATTGGGACGATCATCAGCGTGCTCGTGGGTTCGGTGTTAGGCGTGGTTTCCGGTTATTACGGCGGTTGGGTCGATAACGTCTTACAGCGGTTCACCGAGTTCGTGGCTGCTTTCCCCAATCTGCCGCTGTGGATGGCACTCGCCGCCTTGATCCCCAAAACCGCCGATTCGTTCACGGTGTTTGTGGTGATGGCGTGTATCTTCGCGCTGCTCACGTGGACGACGCTTGCCCGCGAAGTGCGTGGCAAGGTGCTGTCGCTGCGCGAGACCGATTTCATTCTGGCAGCGCGGGAGATGGGGGCTTCGGATTTGCGCATCATCTTCAAACATCTGTATCCCAATGTATTGAGCCACGTCATCGTCATTCTGACGCTCACAGTGCCGGGGGTGATCCTTGCCGAATCGTTCCTCAGCTTTCTGGGCATCGGCATCACCGAACCGCTGATCAGTTGGGGGTTAATGCTGCGCAACGCGCAGGACATCCAAACGCTTGGACAAAATTCATGGGTGCTTGCGCCCATCATTTTTATCGTCATCGCCGTATTGGGCTTCAACTTCCTCGGCGATGGCTTGCGTGACGCCGCCGATCCGTATGCGGCGAAGTAGAGGTCGGTCATGATCAGGGCACGACAGTTGGCGGTTGTCGGGGTTTTGCTGGTCGTCGGTGGGGTGCTGCTGATGGCGGTTTCCACGTCCTACAGCCAGTCTGCATCGCTATCCGGCATTGTTATGAGTGGCGAGGAGCCGGTTCAGGGCGCGATTGTCCAGATTCAGGGAACGCCTATTCAAACCCAATCCGATGAAAATGGCATTTTCACCTTCCGCGACATCGAGAGCGCTGCGCCCATCGTCATCACCGCATGGTCTGAGGGACATTACATCGGTTGGACGACGGCAGAACCCGGCGCATCCGTAGACAATCTCACCATCAGCCTGAGAGCGTTGGCATCCGGCGATAACTACGAATATGAGTGGTTCGAGTTCGAGGGGGTGGAAGGTTCGGCTGCCTGTGGCATCTGCCATCGAGAATATGAGGAATGGCGGCACGATCAGCATTCACGGGCTGCCATCAACCACCGTTTTCTGACCATGTACACAGGCACGAACACAGCAGGCGATACAGGACAGATGATTCAGTTTGGGAGTGACGGTGTTCCCTTGCCGATTGACCCGAACCAGCCGCATTTCGGACCCGGCTTCTTGCTGGATAATCCGGGGCGCGTGGGCAACTGCGCCACCTGCCATACGCCGCTGGCATCTACCGCGCCGAATAACCAGAATTGCAGTTGGTCGGGTTGTCACACCAGCCTGACGATTGAACGCGCGAACGGAATCATCGCCGCTCCACCACGAATGCCGCAGTTTTTGACCGGAGACGCAGCGGAAGGGATCACCTGCGAATTCTGTCATAAAGTTGGTGAGGTTTATTTCGACCCGCAAACCAACCTGCCGCGCCCGGATATGCCCGGCATTCTGTCGATGCGTCTGTACCGTCCACGCGACGAGAGCCAGCAGGTGTTCTTTGGCACGCTGATAGACGTAAACCGCGACGATAGCTACCTGCCGCTGCTTTCTGAGAGTGAATTTTGCGCGGGCTGCCATCATGGGGTGATGGGCGGCGTGATGGGTGTCGGGACGGTGACGGGCGGGGTGTTGATCTATAGTTCCTACAATGAATGGTTGAACAGCCCCTACAGTGATCCTGAAAACGGCGCGACCTGTCAGGACTGCCACATGCCCCAATCGAGCGAGAACTGGTTTGTCTATCCTGAGCGGGGTGGCTTGGTTCGAGATTACGTGACGTTGAACAACCACACCATGCTCGGCGCGGCGGACGAAGAATTTCTTCAAAATGCAGTCACGATGGAAGCCAGCGCTGAACGCAGCGGCGACCAGATTCAGGTACGGGTGCAGATTACCAACGATCAAACCGGACATCACATCCCCACCGACGCGCCGATTCGCTCGATGATTCTGGTGGTTGAGGCGGTGGATGCGGATGGACAGCCGCTGGAATTGCTCAGGGGACCCGTGAATCCGGCGTATTCCGGCGATTATGGCGGAATTCCCGGCAGAACTTTCGCCAGAGTGCTGCGCGACAACTGGACGGGTGAGATTCCGACGGCGGCTTACTGGCGTCCGATCACGATTGTGGAAGACACGCGCATTCCGGCGCTGGCGACGGATAGCAGCACCTATGTGTTCGATGCACCCGCCGGAACCGAAATCACCGTGAACGTGCGCCTGATCTTCCGGCGTGCCTTTTACGAGTTGATGCAACAGAAGGGGTGGAATGACCCCGATATTCTCATGGAATACACGACCATACAACTACCGGCGGATTGATGGCATGAATGGCAGAGAAAACAACGTAATTCTGGAAGTTAAAGACCTCAAGCTGCATTTTCCGATCTACTGGGGGATTCTCCGGCGGTTGGTCGGTCACGTTCGCGCTGTAGACGGCGTGAGCTTCACCTTGCGCGATGGGGAAGTGTTGGGGCTGGTGGGCGAAAGCGGCTGTGGCAAAACCACCGTCGGGCGAACCATTCTCCGCCTTTACAATCCCACCGGTGGCGAAATCTGGTATCACCCCAAAGACGGAGCGCCCGTCGATCTGGCGCATTTGAGCCAGCGCGAGATGAAGCCGCTGCGCCGCGAGTTGCGCATGATCTTCCAAGACCCGTTCAGCACGCTCAATCCGCGCATGACCGTCAAAGAGATCATCGCCGAGCCGTTGGAGATTCACGGCGTGGCGCGGGGCAAGGAAGCTGAACAACGAGTCGCGGAACTGATGAAAGCGGTGGGCTTGAATCCAGCGTTGATGCGCCGCTATCCGCATGAGTTCTCCGGCGGACAGCGCCAGCGCATCGGCTTGGCGCGTACCCTATCGCTTAATCCGCGTCTGGTGATTGCCGATGAGCCGGTGTCCGCGCTGGACGTTTCAGTACAGGCGCAGGTGTTGAATCTGCTGCAAGAGCTGCAAGCCGAACTTGGACTGACGTTAGTGTTCATCGCACACGATCTATCGGTGGTGGAACACATCTCGGATCGAATCGCGGTCATGTACGTAGGGAAGATCGTCGAATTGGCGGAGACCACCGAGCTACTCGAACGTCCCCTGCACCCGTACACTGAGGCGCTGCTCTCGGCGGTGCCACCAGCCGATCCCGACATTCAACATGAACGTATTCAACTTTACGGCGAAGTGCCAAGTCCGGCGAATCCGCCTTCCGGCTGCATCTTCCATCCACGCTGCCGTTACGCCAAAGCCGAGTGCAGCCAGCACGAGCCGACGCTCACCGAAGTTGAGCCGGGGCATTTCGTAAGCTGCCATTTTGCGCAGGAACTTCATCTCAAGGGTGTCAGTACATGAGCCGCCTCTCCGCTGTGATCGCTTATCTGCTACCCGTCGTTGGCTGGGTGTATGTCTTGCTGTTTCAGCGCGGCAATCCATTTGTTGTGTTCCATCTGCGGCAGGCGATTGGGCTGTTTCTGTTCCTACTTGCAGCTTTATTGATCTGGGCGGTGATCGGTTGGCTTCTGGCGCTTATTCCCTACGTGGCAGCCCTGAGCATCGCATTGTTCACGCTAGTGATGGCTGCCTACTTCTTCGGCGTGTTCGCATGGATACTGGGCATCATCCACGCGCTGCGAAACCAATCCACTCCACTGCCGATTTTCGGACGATGGGCGGATCGGTTGCCCATCGTTAGCGCTCAGCAGACAGTGAATGCCAAAAACTAACCAAAGGGGATTTCAATGTCCAAAATCACGTTCATCGGCGCGGGGAGTATGGTTTTCACGCGCAATTTGTGCAGCGACGTGCTGTTCGTACCTGCGCTGCAAGACAGCACCATCACCTTGATGGACATCGATCCGGTTCGGCTGGAACAGTCGCGCAAGGTCGTGCAGGCGATCATCGACCTGCGCGGTCTGCCTGCAAAGCTGGAAGCGACGACGGATCGGCGGGCTGCCATCCAAGGCGCGGATTACGTCGTGACGACATTTCAGCAGGGCGGGCTGGATGCCTATAAACTCGACATCGAAATCCCGCAGCGCTATGGGGTCGAGCAGTGTGTGGGCGATACGCTGGGACCGGGCGGGGTGTTTCGGGCGCTGCGCACCATCCCCGTGCTGCTGGAAATCGGTCAAGAGATGGATGAACTCGCGCCGGATGCGCTGCTGTTGAACTACGTCAACCCGATGGCAGCAAACTGCTGGGCGTTTGATCGGGGGACAGGACGCCCGCACGTGGGACTGTGCCACAGCGTGCAGGGCACGAGCGAAATGCTGGCGCGTTGGATCGATGTGCCTTATGAAGAGGTCGCCTACATCTGTGCGGGGATCAACCATCAGGCATTCTTTTTGGAATTCACACGGCACGGCGAGGACTTGTATCCCCTGATTCGTCAGGCGATTACGCGCCCGGAGATTGAAGGCGAAGAACCTGTCCGAATCGAAATCATGAAGCAGTTCGGCTATTTCGTCACCGAATCCAGCGGACATGCCAGCGAATACATGCCCTATTTCCGCAAAACGGCGCAGATGGTCAATGACGAACTTGTGCCGCGCTTCAAAAGTCCGTCCGATCACTGGTTCGATTGGGGCAGAACCGGCGGCTACTACCGTCACTGCATCGAGCGGCAGGCAAGGTTTGAGAATGAGTACGAAGCCATGATCGCCGACGGCTCGGTGGTTCCGACGAATCGCAGCCATGAATACGGTTCGCAAATTATGGAAGCGATTGAAACCAACCGTCCCACCGTGATCGCGGGCAACGTCCCCAACCGTGGTCTGATCGACAATCTGCCGCAGGGGTGCTGCGTGGAAGTGCCGTGTCTGGTCAACGGCGCGGGCATTCAGCCGACTAAAGTGGGGGCGCTGCCACCGCAGCTTGCCGCGCTCAATCGCACTAACATCAACGTGCAGGAATTGATCGTTGAGGCGTCGTTGACCGGAAATACCGAAGCGGTTTATCATGCGGTCATGCTCGACCCGCTGACCGGCGCAGTGTGTACACTCGACCAGATTCGCGCGATGGTCAGCGAAATGCTGGACGCACAGGCACATTGGCTGCCACAGTTCAAGCTTAACCGATCCGTTGTTACTGTTTGACCCAAGTGTAAAGGAACACAGAAGCATCATGCCCAAAATTACATTCATCGGCGCAGGCAGTACGGTATTCGCCCGCAACCTGATGGGCGACATCCTCAGTTATCCAGAACTCGCAGAGGCAACCCTGAGCTTGCACGACATCGACGAGGAACGACTGCGCACGTCGGAAATCGTCGCGCACAAAATCGCCGCTGCGCTCGGCGTGAAACCCGTCATCGAAGCGACGACGGATCGCCAGAAGGCGTTGGACGGCGCGGATTACGCGATTGCCATGTTTCAGGTTGGGGGATACAAGCCGGGAACGGTGATTGATTTTGAAATCCCCAAGAAATACGGCTTGCGTCAGACCATTGCCGACACCCTTGGCATCGGCGGAATCATGCGCGGGTTGCGCACCATTCCGGTCATGCTTGAAATGTGCCGTGACATGGAACGACTTTGCCCGGACGTGACCTTTTTGCAATACGTCAATCCGATGGCAATGAACTGTTGGGCGATCAGCCGCGCGACTTCGATTAAGACCATCGGCTTGTGTCACAGCGTGCAGGGGACTGCTCAACAGCTAGCCGATGACATCGGTATTCCAATCGAGGAAATCAATTACGTCTGCGCGGGCATCAACCACATGGCGTTTTACCTCACGTTCGAGCGTAACGGCGAAAATCTGTACCCGCTGATTCGCAAGGTGATTGAAGAGGATCGCGTGCCTGATTGGAACCGAGTGCGCTATGAAATGTTCAAACGCCTCGGTTATTTCGTCACCGAATCGAGTGAACATTTCAGCGAATACACGCCATGGTTCATCAAGCGGGATCGCCCGGATTTGATCGAGCGGTTCAATATCCCGTTGGATGAATACATCCGGCGCTGCGAAGCTCAGATCGCCGGGTGGGAAACCCTGCGCAAAGCGATGGAAACCGGGCAGGATGCCTTCGAGGTGAAGCGCAGCCATGAGTACGGTTCGCTGATTATCCACAGTCTGGAAACGGGTCAGCCACGTGTGGTGTATGGCAACGTCTCCAACAATGGCTTGATCGACAATCTACCGCAAGGCTGCTGCGTGGAAGTGCCCTGTCTGGTCGATAAAAACGGCATCCAACCGACCAAGATCGGGATGCTGCCACCCCAGCTTGCCGCGCTGATGCAAACCAATATCAACGTGCAGGCATTGACGGTGGAAGCGGCGCTGACCTGCAAGCGTGAGCACATCTATCACGCCGCCATGCTCGACCCACACACCGCCGCCGAACTTGACCTCGACCAAATCTGGCATCTGGTAGACGACTTGATCGAGGCTCACGGAAGCTGGCTGCCGGAGTATGTGAATTAAAGCGAAGAAAGGGGGGACGCGACGCCCTTACACACACTCGGTTTTCTACTTGCACATGCACACGTGAGTTATGATAGCGGTGAAAACAGCGTAGTCGGTACAAGTTTCATGCTTAAGGTCAGCGTCAGGGCGGCGTTTCTGCTGGCAGTGGTCTTCGCGCTGCCCATTCTTGTGATTCGGGCAATGCCGTATCATGACCGCATCAACGGCACGTTAATCGCCGAAAACTGCCCTGCGCCCTGCTTTCTCGGCATTCGTCCGGGCGTGACGACCATGCAGGAAGCGGTCTATCTGCTGCAAGCGCACCCGTGGGTGTCGAATGGGGTGAACGGGTTTTCCTCGCAGGTGCGGGCGGCGGTTTTTTATGATGCCGCGCTTCCCAGAACGTCGATTGGCGTGGGTTGGACCGAGAATGCCCCGGTATGGATCGACCCGACGCAGCGTGGCGCTGTCATGGTGGAAGATCGGGAAGTGCTCAATGTGATGGTCGGCACGCACCTTTCGCTGGGCGAGATTATCCTCACATTGGGCGAACCTGACGAAACGTGGTACGTCACTTCAAGCAGCCTTCTGGGACGGCAATTCGAATACATTGCGTGGTATGGGGCGGAACGAATGCTGATCACTGCCGAAGGGTTGTGCCCGATGCGCGATTACTATCACCTTCCGGTGCGCATCGACTTTCTTTCACAGCCACTGGTCGCTTCTGAATCAGTCTCGAAGGCTTTGGTGTGTGGGTGACGCATGAGTCGCCCCTTTACAATTTTGGAAAATCGTCTCCGATGCGCTAGACTGTAATCAGGGTTGTCATTTCGACAACCGCATGTCGAGATCGTTCTGATTGCGCTCGCAAAACGTCATAAAACTTGCGGACAACACGAAGCACTGAAATCGCCCGCCGAAGACGGCGTGGGTTGTGGGGGCAGATGTGGACGCTGCTCCTGCGTCCGATTGAGTTTTTTCGGACACTGCCTGCCTATGCCGATACCCGTCACTGGGTTTTCGCGGCGCTGCTCACGATTGCGCTGGTGAGCCTGAGCGCAGTACAGCGAAACACGCTGCTCAATCCACCTGCCGAAACATCGACTACGCTATTCAACTGGAACATTGCCCTGATCACCGCCAGTTCCTTTCTGGTGAGTTGGTTCGTGCAGGCGGTGCTCTTATCGTTGGCATCGCTGCTTAGTGGAAGCGCACCCCGTTTTGGCTTGAACCTGCAAATTGCGATCTGGGCGGTGCTGCCGTTGGGATTGATGGCGGGGTTGCAACTCCTCTACTACAACGCGGGCGGCGTGGTCGGCGCGGACGGTATCTCCGGGTTGGTTGCAGAAATTCCGGGCTATGACGAGTTCTCACTCTTCGCGCAGGCGGTGGTCATGACGCTGGCGGCGCAGGTGACGATCTTCTGGCTGTGGAATCTCATCCTGCTTTATCTTGGGGCACGATATGCGCTCGACGGTGGTTGGCTGGCGTCGGCGTTCATCGTCGTGGCATGGGTGCTGGTGCTGGTACTCGTTCCAGTGGTAATTCAGATGACACGCACATGAGACCGCCAATTCCGCTTTACACACCCCCGCCGATCATCGTCACACGCAACCTGCACAAATATTTCGAGGTGGGCGACCAACTGGTTCACGCGCTGGATGACATCAACCTACGCATCCGTTCAGGCGAATTCGTGGCGATCATGGGACCCAGCGGCAGCGGCAAGAGCACGCTGCTTTACCTGATAGGTGGGCTTGACCAGATTTCAGATGGCGAGATCAAAATTGCCGGGTCGTCGCTGGAAACGATGGACGGTGACGAACTGGCGCAGTTCCGGCAGGATACTGTCGGCTTCGTCTTTCAAACCTTCCATCTCGTGCCGACGATGAACGCGCTGGATAACGTGGCGCTGCCCGGTGTGTTCGCGGGAATGTCGCGTGACGAGCGCGAGGAAAGGGCGCTGGAACTACTGCGGTTGCTCAAAATGGCAGACCGCGCCCACCACCGTCCCACTCAGCTTTCAGGTGGGCAGCAGCAGCGGGTTGCCATCGCGCGGGCGCTGTTCCTCGATCCACCGATCATTCTGGCGGATGAGCCAACCGGAGCGTTGGACAGCAAGACCGGGAAAATCGTCATGCAAATGCTGCGCTGGCTCTGCACTGTCGAGGGCAAAACCGTGATTGTCGTGACCCATGACCCGAAAGTGGCGGGTTATGCCGAGCGTATTATTCGATTGGAAGATGGGCGCGTGGTCGAAGACCGACATGCAGTTCCAAAGGTCGAAAGCGATGCGATTGAAAATTAGAGGTAAAACGACGAAAGCGTTGTCTGCACCTGTCCATAATGGCGGGGATATGCCGATGCGTGACAGACGCAATGATGTCGTTTCCCCAATAAACACGCAAAATGTAGGGACACGCAACTGCGTGTCCGTGAATCATGCGGCGGACACGACAATGTCGTGTCCCTACAACCACGTCAAGCATGTAAAATTTCTCAGCATCATCGTTCTTTGCTTGTTGCTAGGCTTGTGGCAGGTATCCGCGCAGGAAAGCACACCCCCGGTTGATTCTGGGAGCCTGCTTCAAGAATCGAGCGCGACGTTTACGCCGACGCTTGCCCCTACGCTCGCGCCGCTGGTGGTGACGGGTTCGGAGCCGGGACAGACGCAAAGCGGCGAGCAAATCGTGTTGTCGGTTTTTGGGGCAAACTTCACGCCGCAAACGGTTGTGCGTTTGGTGGGGGTCGGCTTGTTGGAGACCACCTTCGCCAATCCGAACGCGGTCACGGCGATTGTGCCATCAACCGCGCCGCCCGGTACGTACCGCATCGACGTAAGCGATCCGGTGACTGGTACGGCGTCGTCTCCGAATACGCTGACTATCAACGCGCCGCCCGCGTCGCCGTTCCCAACTGCACGCCCGCTGCCGACCTTCGAGCCGCCGACGCCAATTCCGGGTGAGCCTTCGCTTTTGATTCGCAATTACTCGACCAATCCGCCTGTGGTTTCACCCGGCGGTACGGTTACATTCACGCTCGAAATCATCAATCAGGGCAGCCGCGCGGCAGAAGGGGTTTCTATCGCCATTGATTCCGGCGGCAGCTTCGTGGCGGCAGGCGGGCAGGCGAACGTTTTGCTGCCCAACGTCCCACCCGGTGGCGTGATCTCCGCGACGCTGACCGCGCTTGCCTCGACGACGGCGCAGGATGGACCGAGCAACGTCTCGGTCAGCATGTCCTACCGTGATTTCGAGGGGCGCACTTACAGCAGTCGGGGCGACCTTACGGTCACGATCAGCCGCGTTCAGGAAATCTCACGTCTTACCCTCGCTCGCTATATGATCGATCCAAGTCCGGTACAACCGGGGCAGGCCGTCACCATCAATGCGCTGATCACCAATTCCGGCAATGCGCCCGCCACGCGCGTGTTGTTACAGCTTGCAGGTGGTGGCGTGCTGCTTCCCGGACCACAGGGCGACAGTTTCCCGTTAAACAATATCCTCTCAGGCGAGACGATAGAGGTTGAACTGCCTTTCATTGTCAGTGGCAATGCCGAGCCGGGACCACAGCCGCAGTCCTTCACTATCTCTTACATGGTGAACGATGAACCGCAGCAGTATACGGGCAGCATCACCATTCCGGTAGCGCGTGTGGAAAACGCCGAGCCGTTGTTTATTCTGGAATCCTACGACACCGGACAGCTTATCCTGCGTCCGGGCGATCAGTTCACGCTTTCGATGAACGTGGTCAATATCGGCAAAGCGCCTGCTAGTGACGTGCTGGTCACATTCAGCGGTGGTCTGGGCACAGGGGGAAATGACAACGGCACGCCCGCGCCCATCCAGCTTTCACAGACCACGTTGTTCGCGCCATTGGGGACGGGCGGCGAATTGTTCGTCGGCAGTGTCGAAGCCGATGGAGGAAATGCGGCGCTCACGCAGGATTTTCTCGTCAACGGATCGGTGGAAAGCGGAATCTACAGCCTGCCGATCATCTTGCGTTATGAGAATCCCGACGGAACCAGCGCACAAGATACGCTGAACGCGAGTATCGTGGTGGTGGTTCCGCCGCGCCTGCGCATCACCGATAACCTGCCCGAACAGGTGGAAATCTTCGAGCCGATTGATCTTGCGGTTGACGTGGTCAATATCGGGCGCAACGACGTGAACCTGACCTTCGTCACTGTCGAAGCCGACAATGCCGAAGTGGTGGAAGGCGCGGAAACTTTCATCGGCACGCTTCGTCCTGATGGCAGCGCGACGATAGAGGCATCGCTTCTGACCTTCATGGAAGGCACGATCACGATTACGGTCACGCTGCACTATACCGACGATTTGAACCGTGACCAGAGCATCGTGGAAACCTACGAAGTCGAAGTGCGCCCGCTGCCTTCGCCTACCCCCACACGACGCTCGGATGCGATCAATGCGACGCTGATGGCATCGATCACCGCAACACCGCCGCCGTCCGCGCCGGAGACTGACACGCTCGGACGCTTTCTGCGCGGCTTGCTAGGGTTGGGAAGTTAAACTTGGACAAAATCGCTGTTATTTCGGACGTGCATGGCAATATTCCGGCGTTGGAAACCGTACTGGCGGACATCCGGCGGCGTGGCATCGACCTGATTTACAATCTGGGCGATTTAGTTGGCAAGGGACCAAGCTCCGACACCGCGATTGATATATGCCGTGAAGTCTGTCAGGTGACGGTTCGCGGCAACTGGGATGACGGGATTGTAACGCTTAAAGAGGATGAGATTACCTCTGTTGAAAGATGGTATCTCGATCAGCTTGGCGAGGAACGGTTGGCGTATTTGAGCACCCTGCCAAACGCATACGACTTCTGGATGAGCGGCAAATTGATTCGGCTGTACCATGCCTCTCAGGAAAGCGTTTACACCCGCGTGTATCCTTCGCACCCGTATGAAGTTCATCGGGCGATGTTCGAGAACACCCCGTTCACAGGCATGGACAATCCTGAGCCGGATGTCGTGGGTTATGGCGACATTCACGCAGCCTATATGCTGAGTCTGCCTCAGGATCACAAGATTTTGTTCAATGCAGGTAGTGTCGGGAATCCGCTGGATATGCCACTGGCAACCTACGTCATCTTGACCGGGGCGCTCGACAGCCGGAAAAGCGACTCCATCTCGATTGATTTCGTCCGTCTGCCCTATGACATCGAATTGGTAATCGAGCAGGCGCAGCGCGTTCAGGTTCCAGAGTTCGAGGAATACGCCGTCGAACTACGAACGGCGGTTTATCGCAGGCGACAAAAGTAGCATGTTCTTTGAACTGTTCCAACTGGCGCTGGGCAATCTGGGGCGTGCCCGAATGCGTTTAATCATGACGGCAAGTGGGGTGCTGCTCGGCACGACGGCGGTGATTCTGCTGATTGCCCTGACGATTGGCTTGCAGCGCTCCGCCGAAGAGGGCATCGGTAGCGATGCTTCACTGACCGAAATCCGCGTGATTGGGGCATTCGGAGCCAGCGAGAACGCCCCGCAGCTTGACGAAAACGCGGTGGCAGCCTTCCGCGAAATCCCCGGCGTCGCCGCCGTCATTCCGCTGGCGGGTTATCAGGGGAACGGCGAGTTGTTTTCGGGTGATTTGCGCAACTACGCGCCTATCTATGGCATCGATCCTGAAATGCTGCCGTTTCTAGGTGTCGATGTGGCAGAAGGCGAACTCCGCCTCTTGCCCGGAGAAGCCATCTTCGGATCGAGCATCGGCGATTATTTCACCGACCCCGATGCTGAAGAATTCGAGCCGATCTCGATTGACGTGATCAACGATCCGCCGCAGTTGAACGTTACCTCGTTCATCGACTTCGATACCCGCCTGATCGATCTGACTGTCAGCGGCGTGCTGGAGCCGGGGAACTATGAAAACGTGATCCTCATGCCCATTGAGGACGTGCTGGCGCTGAATGAATGGATTTCGGGGCAGGAGCATGATCCAGAGACTTTTCGTTACGAGCAGATCGTCGTCCGCGCCAGCAGCCGCGAAACCACCAACGCGGTCTCGGCGGCGATCAGCGATCTCGGCTACCAGACTGACGGCATTGGCGATTTCCTGAACGAACTCAACCGCTTCTTCGGCACGATGCGGCTGATGCTTGGCGGCATCGGCGGAATCGCGCTGATCGTCGCGGCATTTGGCGTCGCCAACACCATGTCGATGGCAGTGTTGGAGCGCACCAAAGAGATCGGGTTAATGAAAGCGATTGGGGCGCGTGACCGCGACGTGCTGACGGTTTTTCTGATCGAAGCGGGTTTAGTCGGTTTATGCGGCGGCGCTGCCGGAGTTGGGCTGTCCCTGCTACTGCAAAACATGATCAATCAGACGATTCAGAATATGCCGTCTGACAGCATGAGTACGGCGCTGCTGCCGTTCAACCCCGCGCTGTTATCCGATACGTTGATCGTCATCCCGCCGGAGTTGATGACAGGCGGGTTGGTGCTTGCCAGTGTGGTGGGGTTGCTCGCGGGATTTTTCCCCGCGTTACGGGCGGCGCAGATGTCGCCTTTAGAGGCGCTGCGGCAGGAGTAATGCTGTGGCAATGTGTAGGGGCGAGTTATGGACTCGATACCCCTCATCCCCTTCTCCCACGCAAGCGGGGAGAAGGGGAGCGACACTAGCAGGGTGAGGGGCAATCACGACATCCAAGTACATAACATGACTAGGGGCGAGTCTGCGACTCGCCCATGCAAAAGAATTCACTGTTATCGAACCGCGGAGACGCGCCCCAAGCCGTAAATGGGATCGAATCCGCGTGAACCAAGATCGTCGGCGTAGAGCGCCAGTTGCAGCGCGACCAGCAGCGGATGCATATCGCCGCCATGTTTGCTCATCAGCAGCGCCGCCACGCCTGAGGCATGGGGTGCAGCCATGCTAGTGCCGCCTGCCCATGCATAACCCGGTCCACCGGATAAGCTGTTGGTCGTGCTTAACACTAAATCAAATACCCAGCACGGTGCGCTCACTCCCGCAACCGTACAGCCCTCGTCGCCGGGATAGAGCGCGTCACCACCCGGTGCAGCAAAATCGACAATTAGGCGTCCGGTGTTGGTGTAGGAAGTCGGCACGTCGAGATCGGTTTCCGGGTCAACTGCCCAGCCAATCGGGGCAGTCGCCGAGATCGCAATCACGTGCGGTGCCATTGCTGGCAGATCGATCAGGAACGGATTTCTGTCGAAGTTGATCGCGTCATTGCCTGCGGAGGCGATGATGGTTGAACCTTGACGATATGCATAGTGCGTGGCGCGAGACATTGCCACGATCAATTCAACCACATCACGGGTGGTATAGCAGGTTTCAGGGTCTTCAGGATCGTCGCAACCGCCGCGCAGGTCGAGCACAGTCCCAAGGCTCATGTTGATGATGTCAGCATCGACGTTCGCCGCATGATAAATGCCGGAGATCACCCAGTCAAAATCGCCACTGCCGCTATCCGACAGCACCTTCACCAGAACTAGCTCGGCTTCGGGAGCAACACCAATCGTGCCAATGCCATTGTCCGCCGCTGCGATGATGCCCGCGACATGCGAACCATGACTGAACTGGTCTGGGTCAAGCGCCATATTATATTGCAGGGGTTCATCGGGAACGAAGCTGTGGCTCAGAGCAAGATTGATGTTCGGGGCGAGATCGGGATGGTTCGTGAGAAATCCTGTATCCAGCACCGCTACCCGGACACCATCCCCACGTACTCCACGTGCCCATGCGTTATGTGAGTTTACGGCATCGTGTCCCCACTGAAGGTTAAAAAGGACATCATCCTCAGTAGAGTTGGGGGGATCAGTTACGTTGGTGAGTTCGATATGCTCTACTGGTTGGAGCCAGCGTAGGTTGATGCTCGGTACTACGGATCGTGCCCCGCGTACCCGTGAGGCGAAGTTCGGGTTGGCGCTGGAGACTACCGCCACGCCGATTTCGGGCATTGCTTCGGTTACAGTGCCGCCCGCCGCCCGTATTTCCTGAAGTAGACCGGACGGGAGCGAGTTCTCACTGGGAGCGAGTACGACGTAATTGCGCACCCGCGCCTGTGCGGTTGCCACTGACACTGCTCCCACCAGCAGCACGACAACCACCATCATAGGGAATAACCGTTTCATGCTTTTACCCCTTTTATCTATAAAATTTTGTATAAGCATCCATTGATGCCAATGGCAATTTTGATTATAACTTTGGTAATTATTTACGCAATTCAGATATAAATAAGAAATTACAAACTTTTTTCAAATGTCTCCACGTTATTTAATTATTTACTTAACATTTATGAATTTCGTATACGGTAAATAGCGCCTGCTGATGAGAGGTATTTCAAGCTTGAGGGTGCAATATTGTTCGCTCGATTTATAGAACATCTCTATAATGAGCAGTTGTTGTGTAGGTAAAATTTCTCCGTATTTCATCCACAAAGAGGCTTATCGAAAATGGATTTCTGTCATGGTGGTGAACTGGTCGCCCGCACGTTAAAGGCGCAAGGCATCGAGACGATTTACACGCTTTGCGGTGGACATATCGCCCCGATTTATGACGGCTGCCTGAATCACAACATCCACATCATTGACTTCCGGCATGAACAAGCTGCCGCCCATGCCGCCGACGCTCATGCTCGCCTCACGCGCAATGTCGGTGTGGCGCTGGTCACGGCGGGTCCCGGCGTCACTGATGCGGTCACGGGAGTAGCGAACGCATATCAGGCGCGAAGCCCGATGATTTTGATTGGCGGCGCTGCGCCGCTGGCGACCAAAGGCATGGGGGCGCTGCAAGAGATGCCGCAGACCGAAATGTTCAAAACCTTCACCAAAGCCAGCTTTACCGTCGAGCAAACTGAAACGATCCCCGACAAATTGCGTGAGGCGTATCACATTGCACTGAGTGGGCGTCCGGGACCGGTCTTTATCGAGCTTCCATTCGACGTGTTGTTCAACGCCGTGCCTGCCCCTGAGCCAATGGATCGTGTGACCATTGAGCCGGTTCAGCCCGAAGTGAGCGCGATGCAGGCGATCTTCGAGATTTTGCGAAACGCCCGTAAGCCCGTCCTCATCGCCGGAACGCAGGTGTATTGGGATGAGGCGCATACCGCGCTGCGTGAGCTTACCGAGCAGACGGGAATTCCGGTGTTCACCAACGGCGCGGGGCGCGGAACCTTGCCGATGGATCACCCCAACTGCTTCAAAGCGGTGCGCTCGGCAGCCACCCGCGAGGCAGATGCTATTCTGCTGATTGGAACGCCGCTCGATTTCCGCCTGAAATACGGGCGCGAAGACTGGAACACGGACGCTAAATTCATCCAGATCGAAAACGACGAAGCGGAACTGCATCACAACCGTCAGGCGGACGTTGCCTTGTGCGCGAACGCCCGTCTTGTGTTAGAAGCGCTCTCCGAGGGCTTGCAGGGTATCCGCTTCGACGACTGGCTGAATCATTTACGGGCAAAAGAAGATCAGAAAAACGCCACGCTGGAATCGTGGAAGGCGCTTGATTCGCAGCCG
>DATGQJ010000587.1:0-2017 GCA_035304265.1 Oceanobacillus sp. | reverse complement strand
GAATTCGATCTCTACGTCAAGATCACGGGCGGGCAGCGCATTGACCTGTTCGGCGCACGAGTCGATCAGCTTCCCCATATCTGGCAGCGGCTGATCGATGCCGGATTTGAATCCGGTCATGCTTATGGCAAGGCGCTGCGCACGGTCAAATCGTGCGTGGGATCGACGTGGTGCCGCTACGGGCAGCGGGATTCGGTGGGCTTCGCTATCCAACTAGAGGAGCGTTACAAGGGCTTGCGAGCGCCACACAAGATCAAAGCGGCGGTGTCCGGCTGCACCCGCGAATGCGCCGAAGCACAGGGCAAAGACTTTGGCTTGATCGCTACCGAGAAGGGCTACAACCTCTACGTGTGCGGCAACGGCGGCATGAAACCTCAGCACGCCCAACTGCTCGCCGACGACCTGAGCGAAGAACAGGTCATCCGCTATCTGGATCGCTTCCTGATGTTCTACATCCGCACCGCTGACCGTTTGCAGCGCACCGCCACGTGGCTCAACAACCTTGAGGGCGGTATCGACTATCTGCGGGAAGTGGTGATAGAGGATTCACTCGGCATTGGAGAAGAACTCGAACGCGACATGCAGCACATCGTCGAAACTTACCAGTGTGAGTGGCGTGCAACCCTCGAAGACGAAAACAAACTCAAACGCTTCCGCCATTTCGTCAACACCGACGAAGCCGATCCCAATATCGTGACCGTCGAAGAACGCGGGCAAAAGCGCCCTGCTTACCCGGCGGAACGTCAAACGCTCGTCCCTGTCGGATTGGTTAGATAGGAGGTCTTTATGCGCTGGATAGACGTATGCGAACTGGATTGCATTCTGCCCCATTCCGGCGTTGCTGCGCTGGTGCATGGCGAGCAAATCGCCATCTTTCGCGCGGGCGACGAGGTTTTCGCCATCAGCAACTACGACCCCTTCAGCCGCGCTTACGTGCTGGCGCGTGGCATCGTCGGGGATCGGCAGGGGGTGCTCAAGGTGGCGTCGCCGATTTACAAGCACAATTTCGACCTGAGAACCGGGGTTTGCCTCGATGACCAGCGCATTCAACTGCCCGTCTGGGAAGCGCGTGTCGTCGATGGCGTCGTGCAGATCAAGCTGCCTTAAACAGGGGGAACCATGGATTTCAAGAACAAAGCGACTGCAATCCGTCTGCGCGACTTCAAGACACCGCAGATGCGGGCGTTCCACGTGACGTGGTTCGCATTCTTCCTCGCGTTTTTCGGCTGGTTCGGCATTTCGCCGTTGATGGCGGTCATCCGTGACGACCTCAAGCTGACTCAGCAGCAGGTGGGCGATACCATCATCGCGGGTGTGTTCATCACCATCATCGCGCGGCTGATCATCGGTCCCCTCGCTGACCGCATCGGTCCACGACGTGCTTATACTTACCTGCTGCTGTTGGGGTCGCTTCCGGTCATCTTCATCGGCTTATCACAGGACTTCGCCCAGTTCGTCTTCTTCCGTCTGATGATCGGCGTGATCGGCGCGTCGTTCGTCATCACCCAGTTCCACACCAGCATCATGTTCGCGCCAAACGTGGTCGGCACGGCGAACGCGACGACGGCAGGCTGGGGTAATCTCGGCGGCGGCGTCACGCAGGTAGTGATGCCGCAGATTTTTCTGGTGGTGGTCGCTATCGTCGGCGGCGAGGCATTGGGCTGGCGCGTGGCAATGGCGATACCGGGAATTGCCCTCTTCCTGATGGGCATTGCCTATTATTTCCTGACACAGGATGCGCCCGATGGCGACTTCAAAGACCTACGGGCACGCGGCGAAATGCCTGCCGTGAAGGGCACAAAGGGCACATTTCTCGAAGCGGCGAAAGACCCGCGTGTGTGGGCGCTTTTCGCCATTTACGCCGGATGCTTCGGCGTCGAATTGACCATCAACGGCACGGCGGCGCTGTACTTCACCGATTATTTTGAACTCGACATCGCCACGGCAGGATTGATCGCCAGCCTGTTCGGGTTGATGAATCTGTTCGCCCGTTCGCTCGGCGGCATCGTCAGTGACC
>DATGQJ010000586.1:0-5528 GCA_035304265.1 Oceanobacillus sp. | reverse complement strand
TGTACTACCTGAGCAATCCAGAATTTTTAGGGATTTCCCTTGCGACTAGCGACTTTCCTCCCACGTACCGCGCTCATCTTCCTGCTCACCTATATGGTGACGATTGGCGCAACCTACAACGGCATACTGACCCCATCGCTGCGCCTGCAAGCGGTGGTGGTGCTCGGCATCAGCGCCTTGGTCTGGCTGATTACTCGCTGGCGCAAACGCGGATCGCGCTGGCAGCGCACCGCACTCGATCTGGCGATCTTGGTCTGGAGCGCGGCGTTCATCCTCTCGCTGCTGGCGAACCTCGAAGACTGGCGACGCATCATCATGGGCTTGTGGTTCATGGGCGTTTACATCGTCGCCTGGTATGCGCTCCACGATCTGCTTGCCAACCGCATCATCACCCGCGCCATGTTGGTCGATGCGCTGCTCTTTACCGGATTGATCGTGATTCTGCTCGGCTACGTACAGGTTCAAAGCTGGATACGTGACACGCTTCCGCTCATCATCAGTGGAGAGCTTCCGTTCACGCTCCCGCGTCCGGTCAGCACGCTCGGCAACCCGAACACCTTAGCGGCGGTGCTGGTGATCGTGCTGCCTTTCGCCGTCGGACGGGCAGTGGCGTTCACATCCATCCCCCGCTTCATCATGACGCTCTATACCATCGCCGCGCTCGTTCTGCTGGTTTCCACCTTTTCACGTGGCGGTTGGGTTGGCAGCGCAGCAGGCTTGTTCGTGCTCACCATCTTGCTGTTAAGAGAACACAACCTGCTTTCTCCGGCACGCTGGCGAACGTGGTTCTCCACGCAAAAAGCCATCATCCAGTTGGGGCTGGTGATCGGAATAGTTCTGCTGATTCTGGTGCTGGTTGGCGGCACGATCTTTGTCATCAATTCTTTGAACGTTGCAGGACGCACCCTCTACCTGCGTACCTTTATCTACGATTCGGCGCTGACCCTGTTTGCCGAAAAGCTGCTGACCGGACATGGGCTGTTCACCTTTGGCGCAGGCTTGGCGCGTTTGAATTCCACCCCGCCGACGCAGCCGCACAGCCACGCACACAGCATCCCGTTCCAAGTGGCGGCTGAACTCGGCGTGGTTGGATTGGCGGCGCTGTTGCTGACGCTGTGGGGAATTTATCGGGCAATACGGGCAAATCTGCGCTCACCGGATGGGGCGACAACCCAATCATCTGAACGGCTCACCCTCATCAGTGCAGCGGCGGCATTTGTCAGCTTTGGCGTTCACCACCTGCTCGACCTTCCGGCGATGAATCCGGCGGTGATGGTGGTGGCGCTGGTGGCGCTGGTCGTCGCAGTTGCCCCGCGTAAGCAGCCATTAGAGAGCACAGCGTCCCTCAATATTCGCTTGCTCGCTGTTCCACAACGCCTCACGACGATCTTTGCGCTGGTGAGCATCGTCGTGCTATTTGCTACTGCTTTGTGGAGCAGTTTGATCTATTTTCCATACGTCGATGCGCTCTCTTACGGGGTAGGCACAGGCGATTACGCAGGCGGCGCGGCGCGTCTGGAGCCGGTCATAAACGCCGATCCGTCGTTCGCGGTCTATCACTATCAACGAGGGTTCTTGCTGGGGCTGGCGGCGGCAGAAGGCGATACCAGCGTGCTGCCTGACGCGATTGCCGCATTCGAGCAGTACACAAGCATTGCGCCGGACTATGCGATTGGATGGGCGAATCTCGGCGCACTTTACGCGCAGGCAGGCGATTACGAGCGTGCGGTAGAAACCATGCGCCGCGCCGTCGAACTTGCGCCGGACGTTCCCGCGTTATCGGAGCGCCTCAGCGAATATGAGACCGCAGCCGCCACCGGACAACCGCCTGAGCTTCCACCTATCACCACGCCCATCTCAACCGAGGCGGACGATTTGTATCTCGCCAACATCCATTACGTTCAGTGGCTGCGGCTCGTCGTTCCCCGCCAGTTCTTGCCGCAGGTCGGCTACGAAAGTTTGGACGATCTTCAAGCTGAGTCGTAGGGCGACTGTCGCTCTATCCTCGCCGGAACGCATATACCGAGTTACCCGACAGTACGTACATGATGCGCCTGTTCGGGTCTACCACCACGTCGGCAATTTGCTCGAACTGCGACTCGTTCTCCGCGCGGTAGCTGTTGACGAACGCGCCCGCATGGGTCGTCTGGTAGATCGTGCGGTTAGTCGGGTTCACGTAATAGACCATGAGATCGACGGGGTTAGTGCTCAGGAACATGGAAGTGACCCCGCGCAGCGCCCCTTCTTCCGGGAAGTTGGCGAAGTCGAACCCCTGCCGGTTGCCGCTGGTATAACGCAGCATCTCGCCGCCGCTAGTCAAAATATAAACCGTGCCTTCCGCGTCAATCGCAAAATCGACGGCGCTGCGGATGTCCGGGCGTCCCTCACCGACAAAGTATTCAATCGGCGTGTTCGGGTATGCGCCGCCCGAAGGATCGTAGCGCCAGATTTGATTCGCGGCGGGATCGAGGATGTAGAGCCGCCCACGCCAGAACTGCATAGCAACCGGGTTGTTCCACGTATCGGTGTTAATCTGCTGGGCACTGCAATTTTGCAGAAAGCGCGGCGGGCAATCTACCAGCACGCCGTTGCGATCCAATGCCGTGATTACGTTGCCCTGACTCACACCGCTGCCATCTTCGGTATAGGCGATGTCGATGATGTCGCCGATGGTGAACTGGTTGACCGTCCCCTGACGACGCATGGCGGCGATGGGTTCTTGCGTCGCGCGATCTGTGCCTTCGACGGGAAGCGTGATCCGATATACCAGATCATTGCCATCGTCCAGCACGTACAGGTCTTCGCCTTGCAGCACGCCGCGCTTAAGTGTCGCGCTCGGCAGCGTCGCGACCAATCCCAGCGGGCGACGGGTGATTTGCAGCAGCGCGTCGATAACAGTACGCGCTTCGCTGGTCAGCGCCGCCATTGCCGGATCGCCCGTTCGAATCGAGTTGCATTGCTCAACGAACACTAGCACGGCGTTCCACGCAGCAAGCGTTCCGGTTACGTCACTGGACGCAACGGATCGGGCAACTTCTGCTGCCTCGTTTGCCTGATTGACACACAGGTCGAATTCGCTCTGTCCGGTTCCCGTCAACCACATCACCAGCACGATCACCACCACCACCACCGGAATGAGTACGGCAATCCCGGTGGCGGCAGGCGTAGACACCCATGTACGCTGTCCTTCCTTCGGCAGCGGCATCACTTTGTCCAGCGTGTCGTTCACGCCTTTCAGCGCTTTGCCTGCACCGAGTGCGGCAGCGCCCGCCATGCGTTTCGCGTTGTCGTTACGCGCTTCAGAAAGGCGTGGCTTGCCCGGTTCGCGCGGCGGTGCTTCAGCTTCTGAGGTTGGGGTAGTGGTCGGTTGCGGCGCAGCGGCACGAACCTCGCTGGTACTCGTCACTGCGCCGCCTGTGGCTTCCACTTCACGAACCGGCAGCGGCACGGGGACTTCCGGCGGCACAAACTCGACTATCGTCAGTGTGATTTGCGTCTGCACCAATTCTTTGATCGCCACCAACACGTCGCCGATATCAGGTAATGCCAGCGCCGCCGAGATTTTGCTCATCTCCATATCCGCCAGCGCAACGTCGGCAAGCACCAACCGCGTGCCGCTCGTCACCTGATACATTGCCATTTTCACGTCCGGTGATGGGTAAACGCCAAGCGGCGGTCCAAACAATGCCTCGTCGTTGTTGAAATCGGCGGGGAACTGCTGGATTTCGCCGTTATGACGGAGTATGCCTACGCCCGCGCCCACCCGCGCGAGATACAGGTCAGACCCGCGCAGCACGGCACAGACCATGCTGGCTTCGTAATGAGTCGGGTTGCGGGCGTTGTGATCGTAAAGGTTTTCATTCAGATGGCTGAAAACCTGCCGCATTCCGGCAGTAACGCTGCCGGTGCTGTCGAAATAGCGTTCGGCTGCCAGCGCCGCCATCTGCTCGTAAAACGACGCGGGCGCAACCACGTCGCCGGACGGCAGCACGAGCGTGAAGATTGTATCCGCTTCACGCCCGCGTGCTGCTTTGCGCGGCGACACTTCAACTAGCGATCCCGGTGGCGCGGTGCTAATCGAGCGCCCGCCCACCACGTAAAGATGACCGACTAATGCTTCGTACTCAAAGGGCATGGCTTGCCCCTACATTGCAAGATTCAAACAGTTCGTTCATGTCGAGGATTGTACACCAGATTTTCCCCAACTGCTCACGATACCAGATCGGGCGGCAGGTGCGCAGTTCGGTTGATGTAGCGCACCAGCATCCGCTCCCTATCACCGGAAAAATCGATCCGGGTGATCGCGGTATTGTAGTGCAGAAAGAAGAACTGTCTGGAAGGCAGTTGGTTGAGCAATGCCTTTAACAGTGCATCGATGAACGTGCCATGCGAGACGATGGCGATCCGTTCCGGCGTGTTTGCGCGGCGGCGCAATTCCCCCGCAACCTTGATCGCACGCCCCTGCGCCATTGCCAGCGATTCCTGCCCGTTCTCTTGCTTCCACCAACCCGCATCGGTGATCACATCGGGCAGAATGTAATCGGGAAACTCGCTCAGAATTTCCGAGCGGGTTTTGCCGGGAAAGCCAACGATGCCGTCCGGCTGTTCGAGGTACATGCCGCCGTGCTCGTGAATGTCGATCCACACTTCCGGCTGAATGCCAAGCGCCCGCGCGATAGGCTGGGTCGTTTGCAGCGAACGATACATGGCGCTGCAATACAAATGCGTGATGCCGAAACCTTCCTCGTCTGGACGTGAATATCCCGTTGCCGGGTCAACCCAGCGATCACGGTTACGTCCATCAGCGAGATAGGCGGCAAGCAGTTCCGCCTGCCGCCTGCCTAACTCGGTGAGTGGCGAGTCTACCTCGCGTTTCGACGGGTCTTCCAGTGCGTTGTTGGTGGATTGTCCGTGACGAATGATGTAGAGTTCCATCGTCCGCCTATTGGAAGCCCAGCAACGTGATCTCGAAGATCAGCGGCGCGTTGGGGGGAATTCTTGACCCACTGCCCGCTGCGCCATATCCCAGTTCAGATGGGATATAGAACAGATAGCTAGAGCCTGCGGGCATCAACTGTACGCCTTCCGTCCAGCCGTCGATCACGCCGTTCAAAACAAAGGTGGAAGGCTGCCCACGACTGTAGGAACTGTCAAATTCGGTGCCGTTGGTCAGGCAGCCGCGATAATTCACGGTCACGTTACTGGTCTCAACCGGCGTGGGACCATCGCCCTGTGTCAGAACCTTATATTGCAATCCGCTTTCGGTGGTGGTCATGCCACCTTCGTTCACAGCGCGTACCAACTGCCCGCACTCGGTATCGGGGAGACCGCCGCTGCTGCTCAATACCAGCGCGACCACTGCCACCACCGCTACCGCGACCACGATGCCTGTGATGAGTAAGGTTCGATCCTGCTGCTTCTTTTTCTGTCGTTTGGACACGATGCTTAACTCCATAGATAGTACGTTGTAGGCGCACTGCGACCCTCGCCAACCGAAGATTGCCGCCTACATGAGCAAGCGGAGGTTG
>DATGQJ010000585.1:0-4106 GCA_035304265.1 Oceanobacillus sp. | reverse complement strand
GTGGTCGCCGCGGTGCAACTGGCGCAGGAATTGGGCGCTGGTCACACGGTGGTGACGGTTGCCGTCGATACCGGATTGAAATATCTGGCGGGTGATTTGTTCGAGCGGTGAGACCTGACGCACATTTCCAAAAGAGAGCGGGGCAGACCCCAAATTCAGCGTCCGCCCCGCTGGAATTTCACGGGATAAGATGATGCGGTTTACCTATTGAATGCGGAAAATGTAGGGACAGGATACATCCTGTCCGTCCTCTCAAACCAGCGGACAAGATATATCTTGTCCCTACGACATTTCCGTGTTCATTTGTAAAACCGTATCATCCTGCCCGCCGTCTGATGGGCAGAAACGGACACGACGATGTCGTGTCCCTACAGTTCACGTCTTTGTCGCAGTAGGTCACCCTTCCCAAGATGCGGCTTTACCGCGGTGTTCCAACCCACTGCTCGATATTCACGAGGCGATCAATGCGATCTTCAAAGCGCACCAGACCGATAGGGGCGTTGGGATCGCCATCGTAGCGCGTGATCTGCTTATACTGGTCTTCCCAGTTGAGCGAGGTAATCGCATAGGGCTGGTCGGTGATGATCTGGAAAGTGTACTCGTCTTCCCAGCCGAAATAGCCGAAATCCGCCGTTTGCATTGCCAGAAAATCAACTTCACCGGGATCGACGTTGGCGACACGCACGCCGGTTTCAGCAACGTAGCGAATACCAAGATAGACGACGGTTCCATCCTCGAAGACCGCCACGCCATAGACCGGGCACATGCCGAAGCAGGGCGTCCGTTCCAGCGTCATGACAGGCGCATCGGCGGCTGCGACGCTGGTGAAACTGGTCGCAACTCCCGTCCACTGGCTGGTATAAGCCGCCATATCGATCCAACTCTCCAGATATGGCAGTTCTATCGGCGCGTTACTGTCACCCGTGTAGCGCGTGATCCGCTTGGTCTCGCCGTCACGGGTCACGGACGTGATGATAGTCGGCAGGTCGGTGACGTTCATTTCGGTGTATTCATCTTCCCAGTCGAAATAACCTGCCGCCTCGAAGCCTTCAATTAACTGCTGGACGACTTCCGGCTCAATGGTGGTAGTGTGCGTGCCTTCAGTCTCAACAAAACGCTCGCCCTCGTAGACGACGGTTCCATCGGTGTAGATCGTCACCTTGTAGATCGGACACGTGCCGAAACAAGCGCCGCGTTCCAGTGTCACCACAATTTCGCTGTCTTGCGCAGCGGCGGGCATTACCGCAACCACCAACAAGACGGCAGCCAGCGCCGGAACCACACGAAACGTAGACAACACAATCTGACTCCTTGATACACTGCGCAGAATGATGGATATTACCATCCTTCTTTCTACGACGCTCACAGCCGTCGAAAAGTTCTAAGAGTCAGACAGGGAATATCTATGCGTTCACCCGTGTCGCCGTGAGTTTGTGCCCGCTCCAATCCATTTCGATAGTGTTCACCTGACCGGATGCATCGCGCACGAAGGTCATCTCCACATCGCCTTTGGGACGCGCGTAAAAGGTCGTGTCGGAATAGGCGCTCACGATGGACGTGGGAAGCCCGCGAATCGCCAGCACGAGATGATCATTTTCGAGCGTGAACTCCATGATTGAAGTTCTGCCGTAGAAGGTCACGCTGTAGTTGCCCACGTAGTCGGCTAGAATCGCAGGATCGACGCTGACGAACGGACGCGCAGACGGCGTTTCATAGGGTGCGCCGAAGACGACTGCCGACAGACCTTCAGTCAACTGGAGCACCGCCGATCCGCCGACGTTGCTGGCGACAATCACGGTCACATCGTCATCGATGAAACGGGCGATATTGCTGGCGTACCCCGGCATCCCGCCCGAATGCCCAATGGCTCGCCGTCCGTGCAGCGTATGCAGTTCCCATCCATAGCCGTAGCTTTCAGAGATCGGCGCGAACATCTGCTGAAGGGTCGCTTGCTTGAGCAGGGTTTCGCCATACAGCGCCCGATCCCATTTGTAGAGGTCTTCCACCGTCGAGTAGAGCGCCCCCGCCCCATGCATGGTGGTGTCGTCGTGGAGTTCGGCGTTGGCGTAGCCCGCGCCCGTGTCGTCATAGCCGTTCGCGCGGTGTTGAATCAACGGCTTTTCCCATTCCGCGCCGGAATTGCGCATCCCAACCGGATCAAAAATGCGCTCGCGGATCGCCGCTTCGTAGGATTTGCTCGTGAGCTTTTCGAGGATGTATCCGAGCAGCACCCAGTTGCCGTTACTGTAGCTAAACTGGGTTCCCGGCTCGAACAAAAGCGGCTCATTGCGGAACAGCGCGATCACCTGTTCAGTCGTCACTCGCTGCTTTTTGATCGTCTGATATTCCGGCATCAGGATGTAATCGCGAATGCCCGAACGGTTGCTCAACAGGTGATGTACAGTGATGCGCTCGCCGTTAGGAAAGTCAGGTAAGAATTTGCTCACCGTGTCATCCAGCGAAAGCTGCCCTGCTTCGACAAGCTGCATGATGGCGATTGCCGTGAAGGGCTTGGACATCGAGCCGATGCGAAAGACGGTTTGCGGGGTATTGGGAACGTTGTGTTCACGGTTCGCCAGCCCGTAGCCCTTCTTCAACAGGATTTCGCCTTTTCGCGCAACCAACGCCGCGCCCGCAAATTTGCCATGCGCCGTGTAAGCCTGCGCCAGCGCGTCCAGTTCGCTACCGATTTTGCTGCCGAACAGATTGCCGAGAATGCGTTCCGCGATCATGATTGATTTCTCCTTCTATGTTCGTGTTGAATTCGTCATTTACATGCAGTTGTGTATGTAAATGGCGCAAATAAAAAAACTAGGCGATTGCGGGCGCGGCGACGGCAAATTCCAAGTCCATCTGCTGAATGTGTTGATAGATGTGAATCTGTCGCCACGGTGTCCACCATGCATAGAGAAACAATTCGGCGGGATGCCACATGCTCACCCACCCCGCAATCACGAGGCTTTCCGAAATCAGCGAGCGCAGCGTTTCCGGCAGCGATTCTAGACCTTCCACGCCCGCCGCCCCGAACAGCGCCAGCCCCAGCACCAGCAATCCGGTCTGGAGCGCTTTGACCGCCTGCCAGCGCAAAGACAACATCTCCCGCCTTGCCTCGTCAATTTTCGTCTGTGCGTAGCGCGAAACCGCTTCCTTCACCTGTGTGACGGAATAGGCAGGCGTCGCGGGCAGTTGCAGCGTCACTTTCAATTCACGCGGCAGCCGACTTGTCTTCAGCAGTTGGGCGATATATTCCAACCCGGCACGATCCAACCACGTTGAAGAGAATGGATCGCTCTGCGGTGCTTCAAAGAGGTCATGCATGTCGTTCAGTGGTACGGTGATGCATTTCATAGCCATCCCCCTTTACGTCTGACCTTAACATACTAACGTGTATGTATGTTTATGTCAAGCGGTTAGTTTTTTCATGGTAAAATCTGGCTGACCCGCCTCGTCTGAAAAGCGTAGCTTTGGCGGTTCAATATTCTTTCGGAGTTATTCGCATGTCGAATGGTCGTCTGCTGATTTCTTACGCGCATCCTGATGACGAGAGTTTTGGTCTTGGTGGTGTTATCGGCTATTACACCGCACGTGGTGTGGACGTATATCTGATCTGCGCGACCAACGGCGACGTTGGCACGGTCAGCCCTGAAATGCTGAATGGATATAATTCTGTTGCGGAACTACGGCTGGCGGAACTGGATCGCGCCGCCGAAGTCCTCAAGCTGAAGCACGTGTATAAGCTTGGCTACAAAGACAGCGGCATGACCGGATCGGAAACCTCAAAAGACCCGGATTGTCTGTGGCAAGCGTCGCAAGATGAAGTCGCCCGCCGCGTGGTCGAAGTCATCCGCGAGGTCAAGCCGCACGTGATCATCACCTTCAATAAATACGGCGGCTACGGGCATCCCGACCACATCGCCATTCAGCGGGCAACCACGCAGGCGTTTACCCTCGCCGGAGACCCCAACTACATCACCGACCAACCGCCCTACGCACCCCAAAAACTCTACTATTCCGGCATTTCGGCGTGGCAGATTCGGCTGGGCATCAGCATGACGCGGCTGCGCGGTCACGACCCGCGCCGTCTGGGACGCAACAAAGACATCGAC